>NZ_CP037421.1:4201577-4278854 GCF_007748155.1 Gimesia panareensis | reverse complement strand
ATAATGATGCACACTCTTGCACAGACCAGCCCACGGTCAATGTTCTCTCCTTCGAACAGAGCGAGTGCAGCCGAGCAGAAATTGCTGAAGACAAAGGTTTCGCGGTCTGTTGTAACTGCTGGCAACATTGTGATGGCGCAGAATAACCTCTTCTCGTCGGAAACGGCGAGAAGGTCACTGATCAATGTCATCGCAACTTCAATGCAATTGCGTCCGCGATTTGTCCAAGGTGAATCGCGGCGCATCAAAAAAGGACTTACGCCAGATAGACGTAAGTCCTTTCATATCATAGTACCGGAGGTGGGACTCGAACCCACACGAGGTTTACCCCCACTGGATTTTGAATCCAGCGCGTCTGCCGATTCCGCCACTCCGGCTTGGGAATAAGAGTATATAGTATAACGTTTTATGGAAATCAATGGAAACAGGCAAAAAACTCACGACCAGTGTACAGACTTGGGCGTGCCTGTTACGAGGATTGGATCATCAGCTCAGGCAGCTTCAATCGCAGCCGTGGAGAGCGGGAATTTCAGCGTAAACGCAGTCCCCTTACCGACGGCACTTTCCACGCGGATCCGTCCGTTGTGGGCTTCCATGACCTCTTTGGCGAGAGATAATCCGAGCCCTGTTCCCCCCTGGCCGTTCTCGTCCGCCTCTTTGGTTGTGTAAAACTGTTCAAAGATGTGATGCAACTGCTCGGACGAAATTCCCGAACCACTGTCGCGGACAATCACCTCTGCCAGATTGGATTCAGAATTGACTCGCACAGCCAGATCCAGTCTGCCGCCGCCCGGCATTGCCTGGCGGGCGTTCACAATCAGATTGACAAGCACCTGCTGAATCTGGTTCGGATTCAGGACCACTTCCGGTTGGGCTTCGAAGTGCGTATGCAGATTGACGCGGTTCATCATCAAATCTTTTTCCACCAGGGCGATCACGCTTTTGACCAGCACTACCAGGTCAACCGGCTCCTGGCGGCTTTCATTCCCGCGGGCATAGGACAACATCCCGGTAGTGATCTTGGCTGCCCGCTGACCGGCGGAGAGAATTTTGGTAAACGCTTTGTCGCGGCGTTCTTCCTCTTTGTGTCGCAGGCCGAGCTTTGCGTAGTTGATCACTGTGGTGAGAATATTGTTGAATTCGTGAGTGATCGAAGAAGCCAGCGCGCCCACCGAACTCATCTTCTGGGCCTGAATGAGTTGCTTCTGGTAATCCAGGATCTGCGCTTCCAGTTCTTTGACACGGGCTTCGAGATTTTCGACGGTTTGCTGAGACATAAACCTGACACATCCTTGTGAGGCGAATTTGTTGTGGAATCGAACACTCTGCTAACTCAGGGCTGGCGAATTCTGAAGAGTGTTTCAGTTGCGCTATCTTTTAAAGATATCGGCTGCTGGTAACCGCTAATCCAGAACGTGAGCAGCGACCTGATCCAGTCGCACCAGAATGAATCGCCAGACTCCTGTTATGTAAAATCGCAAGGATTGAAAAAATAGGGGGAGTAGGTGCTTGTTGGACGAGTAAACTCAGGTTTCTGGGAAGAAGTAAGCCGCAAATCGGACGTGGGATTCCGTCGATCCCGCTTTCTTTTTCCCCATCACCGCTGTACGCTTAAACGAATCTAACTCTATACGATCTATCGGGTTTCAGAGGATATCTTATGCGCTTTACTTCCATCGCCTTGCTGACAATGCTGTTGACGCTTGCTGGTCAGAACTCGCTTGTTTCTGCTCAAACAGAGAATCAGGTGACCGAATTTCCCCGGTCAACCGATCCGCGCATCCAGATAGAACTCTTTGCAGAAAACCCCCAGATTGTGACGCCTACGGGAATTGACGTCGACGAGTGTGGGCGGGTCTGGGCCATCGAAAGCAATACGCATTTTCCCCCCGAAGGATATCGACGGGCCGACTCAGATCGCATCCTCGTCATGTCGGACACAGAAGGCGATGGCAAGGCAGATCAGATCGTGCGCTTTGCAGACGGATTGACTTACACGATGAGTGTCGCCGTCAAACCGACCTGGCTGAAATACCTGGAAGGGGATGCAGACAAAGGCAAAATCTGCCGGTCGAATCAGGTCTTCGTCGCCACTCGCAATGAAGTCTTCCTCATGTCTGATGATGATGGCGATCTCAAAGCGGACCGCAAACAGTCTCTGTTAAAAGTCGAGACCCCCGGCAGCTATCCCCATAATGGGCTGGCTGGCTTTGCATTCGATGCTGCCGGCTGGATGTACATCGGCTTTGGAGAAAATCTGGGCGCCGAATATACCATCACCGGAGCGGACGGAACCGCTTATTCCGGGGGTGGGGAAGGGGGCAACGTCTATCGCTGTCGCCCCGATGGAACCGAACTCAAACTCTGGGCCACCGGTTTCTGGAATCCGCATGCCAGTTGTGTCGATGCGTTCGGCCATCTTTTCACCGTCGACAACGATCCCGACAGCCGTCCCCCGTGCCGCTTGTTGCATATTATCCAGGGGGGAGATTACGGCTACCGGTTCCGCAATGGTCGCAAAGGCTTGCACCCCTTTACCAGTTGGGATGGGGAACTACCGGGGACGCTGCCGATGGTCGCAGGGACCGGTGAAGCACCCTCTGGTATTCTGGCCTACGAGTCAGACGGGCTCCCGAAAGAGTACATTGGTAATCTGCTGGTCACCAGCTGGGGCGATCATCGCATTGACCGTTTTAAGTTGAAACCCAAAGGGGCCACGTTCACCGCCACGCGGACACCGTTGATCGAAGGGGGCGAAAATTTCCGGCCGGTCGGTATCGCCACTGCGCCGGATGGCAGCCTGTATTGTACGGACTGGGTGCTCCGCGATTACAAACTGCACGGCAAGGGACGCATCTGGCGGATCTCTCGCAAAGGACAGAAATCAATTTCCCCGGAAAAGACCATAGCCATGCAGCAGCCGGAAACATATCTGGCGCAGGTGCAGAAATCACTGGATTCAGCGCACCTGCCCACCCGACGTCTGGCCGCCTGGTTGATCGGTACAGAAGGGGGCCAGACGCTCCGCAACATCGTCAACAATCAGGAACAACCTCTGCGGACGCGTTACGAATCGATGATGTACCTGGCTGATAATTCTACCGATGTCCCTGTCATCAATGCGCAGCACGCGACAAAACAGGGGGGACCATATACGCCTCTGGATACGGAAATCATGAAATATGACAAAAAAAATCTACCGGTCAATCGGATTATCTCTCTGCTGCAGGCCAGAGACGGCAGTGATCCCAGCTATCTACTCTACAGTCTTCAGGGACTGATTCCCACGATTCGCGAGCTGGGCAGTTCCCGCTCTGCAGAGTCCGGGAAGTTACTCGACCAGGTCGTCGACGTACATGATCCGTTTATCGATTCCGAATTGATTCGACTGATTGCTCAGACGTTTCAGGAAGCCGACTTCAAGAAAACGCTGAACCATACCGATGCCCTCTCTTCCCGCTTACGGCTATTGATCATCCTGGCAGCCCGCAGGCATAACCCGCAGGCGATCGATGTGATCAAAGTCGCGTTGAGCAATCCGGAACCGGAACTGCAGCGGGCGCTGGTGCAGTGGATCGCGGAAGAGAATCTGGTCGAGTTGAAGCCGGAAGTCCTGAACATCATGAACAGCAAAGAGCTGGAACCGCAGTTGTTTGATGCCGTGCTGGCGGCGGTTCAACTGCTGGAAGGCGAACAGCGGTCCCGCAATGACGAAGCACTCGGGATTGAATTCGCGTTGAAAATTCTCAAAAACGAACAGTATTCCCGCAATGCCCGGGCGCGGGCCTTAAGCGTCATTCCGCCTCAGCATTCGCAGCTCACCGCTGCAATTCTGAAGTCGTTCCTGCAGTCAGGACATCAGCCCAGCGTATTGGCTGCGATTCGTGTCCTGCAGCTTGCTCCCCGTAAGGCATTGCTGGGAGAGTTACGGGAATTGATTGCAGATCAGACCGAATCGGAACTGATTCGCACCGAAGCACTGGTCGCGCTGGCCGCAGGGATCCCGTTGGAACAATCACACGACGCATCGACGGCACTGCTCCTGGCGACACTCAAAGATCCTCAGCCAGCGGTCCGCGCGGAAGCCTTGAGAGCCCTGCGGGCGCTGAAGGAAGAGCAGAGCGTATCGGAAACGCTGTCAAAACTGCAATCGGGAACCGAACCGGAGATTGCCGATCTGGCGGCACTGGCCGCAGGCAAAAACATGCCTGCGTTAAAGTATGAAGATGTCGCTGAAGGGGGAGATCCGGGAGCCGGTCGACGGATCTTCTTTCATCCAAACAGCGTGCGTTGTTCCCAGTGTCATACCGTCCATCATCAGGGAGGGCAGGTCGGCCCTGATTTATCGGTCGTGGCCCGGGCCATGGACCGTAAAAAACTGGCCCAATCCATTCTGCATCCCAGTGCTGAGATCGCCCCCCAGTTCACTGTCTGGACGTTCCTGATGGAGAGTGGCAAGGTCATCAATGGCCTGATTCTGGGAGAGGCCAACAAAGACAATCTGACCGTCGGCACCGTTGACGGTAAAGTGCTTACCATCAAACGCAAAGAGATCGAAGAACAGATTCCGCAGAAAGCCTCTCTGATGCCAGAGAAACTGAGCGAAAGACTGACGAAACAGGAACTGCGCGATCTGATCGCCTACCTGCAGACCTTGAAATAACGGGGTTAAGCGGCAGCCCGCTCTTCTGCAGGACCCTGATCCTGCTGATCGTCCGACTGGCCTGCACGTTTCGCGCGCTGAATGCGGTAGGCAATCTCTTTGGCAATCGCCTGGTTGAAGGCAATCTGGAACTGATGGAACGAGAACTGGGCGGCACAACACCAGCCGATCACAGACTGGCAGCGCTGTGGACGCAATTCCAGTTCACGCATGGCGGAGATCAGCGATTGCGATGTCTGTTCAAAAAAATGAATTCCGCTGCCCAATCCATGCTGCTCAAAGCAGATCACCGATTGAGCCGCTTCACAACCTCCAAAAATCACCACCGGGGCGCCACAGCTTTGCGCTTCGAGTGCAGACAGATCGAAGTCGACATCGCGGGGACAGATTACGGCTTTGCAGAGCCGGTACTGGTCTCGCAGGATCGGATCATCAACGGCACCGATGATTTCTACCCGCGGTTCATTATGCACCGCGGGAGGAACCTGATCTGCCGGTATGCCGACGATCGACAGACTCTGTTTCAGTGCGACGCACGCATCAACGGCCAACTGCTCCTGGACAGTCCAGGGGCCATCGACGACCAGCAAATAAAAGTCGTTCCGTTTTTCAAAACCGGAGCTGAAAAAATCGGTATCGACAGGGGGCCGTACAAATGAGGTAAAGCGGTCCCGGTTCTGGTTCAGCAGTGTCTTCGTTGGTACGGCAAATTCGATTTCGGTCAGCGAGTTGACCAGCTGGTGATCGATCGGATTCTGATTACTGGCGAGTGGTTCCAGGTAGCACATATGCAACTGGTGATCGTTGCACTTGATCGATGCAGCAGCTTCGAGGCTCGTACTGATGATCAGATCAGCCTGGGAGACATCGACTTCCTTCTCCAGAGAAAAACCGGTACCAAAACGGGCGATCGTGGAGGAATGAGGCCAGGTTTGATTCAGTGCTTCCCAGATACTGTATTCGATGCGCGTATGTGAAACGCCTGTATGCACTAATATGACACTCATTTGTTTCCTCCTTGAAACGATGATGAGTTTGAATCGGATTCTGTTGAAATCCTGACAGCAGCGGCTTCGCTGCAGGATCTGCTTGAAGAAAGGTCAAAAAGGGAAATGATTTACGTTAGAAACTCAAAGCAGACAACAGAGAAAGGATTCATTCACAGAGACTGTGGTCTAGTAACCACAGGCCTGAATTAAAACGGATTGCAACGAGCTGTTTTGAACTGCTGCCCGTCTGTGTGCTGATATTGACAAATCTTAATAATCTGGTCAATCCGAATCTGTCAGGAATCCCCTGCTGTCCCGGTGTATTCGGGAAATCAGTTTATACGGTGACCGCAGATTCCCTGGGCTGGATTGAGTGAATCACCTCGAAATCGGGGGTCGTCAGGCCCTGTTCCGCCTGATGAATCAAGGCAGCCATTTCCCAGGCAGTCACATAATAGTATTTCCACTCCGGATGCCGTGCCGCTTCCCGTTGCAGTTCGGCGTGAAACGCCTCCGTTTCCGGTCCCAGCAGAGTCTCCAGGTTGCCTGGTTTGGCGCCATGGGTGTGCAACTTAATAAAGGTCCACTCGGGCCGCCCCGCGACATGCACATCTGCCGAGAGCCAGTGTCGGAAACGTGAAATGGTGGCAGGGCGGCCTCCGTGCAGATCCGAGTTTTCAATGCCGGGCATGAAGCCCCACTTGCGCTGGTTCCAGTCCAGACCCAGGGGGCCCTGAATCATCAGCAGGCTGTCCCGCTCGGGGGCCTGACCGACGCGTGCGAGTCTGCCCTGGTCGTGCGATTTGCACCGTCCGGGCTGGTTCTTCGCGTAATAGATGCTGTTGATGATCCGCGTCTGTGTGTCACTGGGGGCCGAAGGCATCGTCAGGTCGGCGTAGCAACCCGTTTCCAGCAGGATATCAATCTCATTCTCTACGCCACACCAGCGTCCGTCCGGTCGTGAGTTACACAGCGCCCAGTTGCCATGAATGAAGCTGTACAGGATCTCTCCAGTCTGGGGGTCTTTGCGCAACAGACCGTGTCGTTCGTAGAGTGTGGTCCGAAATTCGTTCATCTTCTGACGCAAGCCATCCGCGGTATCGTTGTCGTGATGCAGATGAATTTCGACATCGCCATAGCCCTGTTTACAGAGCCGTGCCAGGCGATCCAGGTATTCGGGCTGATACTGATCCTGCGGAAAGAAGAACGTATGTTGCGGCACCTGTCCCCGTGAATCACTAAAGCGGGCAAAGCGGGCCGGGTACTCTTCGCACCAGCGATCGACGCGCGCGATGGCTTCCGCTTTCTGGGGATTGCCCCATTCCGGTTCATAATGATCGCAGACCGCGATGAAAATATGCCGGGGCTGTTCCGCGGTGAATTTGACATGCGGGTCCTGCCGCTTCTGAAACAGCCAGGCGGGCAGCCAGTACTGCATATTCCGGGCGCGAATGGCCAGTGAAACGAATCCGACGGCTCCCATCACCAACAGGCTGAGGATCGAGATACAGGCAAACAGGATTGTATTCATGACAAACTACTTTGTGAAAAATGAGAAGGAACGTCACTCTCAACTGTTTCTGAATCAGACTCGTTGTGTTCTTCGATGGGAAACTGTTCATCCACCGATACAACATGCGAGGAACTGCGGGCAGTCCGTTCCCAGGTACCGGTCTGCCTGGTAAAGAGCCAGCGGAATAGCCCCATGCCCAGCGCCAGATTCATCTGGACGAACATGCCGGGGACCCGACAGAGTTTGCGGACCAGTCCGCCACCGCTGCCCAGTTTCATTCCCAGAAAGGCAGACAGATAGAACAGCCCCTGGCCGAGCAGTGTCACCTGGTAGAGCGGCTGGCTCAGCAGGCATAAATTTGCCAGCAGGGCGACGGTCATGAAAACCGGGCAGAACCAGCGCATCAGTTTATGCGACCAGAAGGCAAACGCGATGTAGCCATAACGGGGACTCAATAACCCCTTCAGGTGCCGTAAACTCTGAAATCCGCCGGTGCCGATGCGAACCCGACGTTTGAATTCGGCCTGCACGGAAGTCGCGGTCTCTTCAGTGGCGAAGGCAGAACCGTCATAGATCAACCGTCGTCCCGCCAGATGCACACGCATCCCGATCAGGAAATCATCGATGATCGTTTCCGGGGGGATCGGGGTATAAATCGACTTCCGCAGGGCATACAGGGCGCCGTTGACTCCCAGAACCGCTCCCAGGCTGGTTTCACACTGTTTCAGGAAGTTTTCGTATTTCCAGTACAGACCGTCAACATTTTTCCCTGTTGCCGCGTCTTCCAGAATGAGTTGGCCGCAGACTCCGCCGATGGTTTCATCTGCAAAATGTTTTACCAGCTGTTTGATGCACTGGCGGTCCATATGCGTATTGGCATCGGAAAAGACCAGGATTTCACCGCGGGCGGCAGGCACGCAGTCATTCAAGACGGAAGACTTGCCGCGGCGTTCTTCAAATTGCAGCAGGCGAATGCGGCTGTCGTTAAACGTGCTGACCAGTTCGCCGGTCAGATCTTCGTTCCCGTCACAGCCGATCAGAATTTCCAGTTTATCGGGCGGATAGTCGAGCAGGACCAGGTTGTTCAAGCGTTCCAGAATCACATCTTCTTCGCGGTAGGCAGCGATGATGATCGATACAAAGGGGAGCTCCTGTGTGCGAACCGCTTCTGACTTTTCAGTGGTATTTTCCTGACGGCCCTGACGTCGCGAGAGCAGCCAGACCAGGAGTGGATAGCCTGCATAGGCATAGGCGATTAACGCGAGTGATCCCCAGAACAGACTGACAACGATGATCGAGTTCATGGTGCCACCTTTGGCTGATGTTGTTTGTAAGGGAGTTCGGCTTGATTGATTTCTGCTTTGGTGACCGACTCCGCTTCCTGATGGACTTTAATCACCCTGGCGGGAATTCCGCCGACGGTCGTGTGTGGCGCGACGTCTTTGACAACGACGGCATTCGCACCGATTTTGGCATGAGAACCGATGTTGACCTCGCCGATGACCTTGGCACCGGCGCCGATAAAAATATCGGAACCCAGGTGGGGCGAAGTATTGCGTTCCGCACCGATGGTCACCTGGTGTTCCAGTTTGATGTCATCACCGGCCTTGACGGAGCCATTAATGACAATTCCCTGGCTGTGGATGATGACGAATCGGCGTCCAAAATCCGCGCCGCGCCCGATGATGCACTGGCAGAAAATCGCATTGCATTTGTTGAAGATCATCGCCAGCGGCGCCAGTTTCCAGACCCCCGCCCACTGCATCAGGCGATACCAGAGCATCGACATCGTGCCGTCGGTCAGGCAGGTTTTGAGCAGGCTCCGCGCAGTCACGCTGCCGTAGCACCATTCTGATTTTGCTTTCAGGTCTTCCCAGAATTTCATGTTCTGCCCGTTTGTTCTTGATGGATTCAGATCTGATGGTGTACCAGTTGGTTTAACAGCTCCGCCAGTTGTCCGGCCTGGTGTTCCCTCTGGAACTGATTCATCTTTTCAGGATGAGGCATCGGCGTGACAGCCTGGCCCTGCAGGCGGCCGGTCAGCCAGCTGGCGAGTTTTCCGGTTTCACTGGCACGGAAATTCCCCTCTGGCCAGAAGTCCTGCAGAATGCCCGCGGTTTCTCCCACAGGAGTGATCGACAGGATTTCCTTCTGGATCGCCAGGTATTCAAATAATTTCGCAGGTGCCACACGGTCAGCTCCTTCCACATCGCTGAGCAGCAGACAGAGTGCGTCGGCTGCGGCCATCTTTTTGAGCGCTTCGTGGTGGGCACAGTAGTCTTCCTGAATCAGAGTGCAGTCCGTCCGGTCCAGCCGCTGCAGCAGTTCCCGTTGTTCCGGTGTTTTTCTGCCGATTACCTGCAGTTCAAGATGCTTCAGCAGGGACGGCTGTGACTGATGCACGGCTTCAATCGCACGCACCAGAGGTTCAATGGTGGTCAGGTTCCAGAGGGTACCGGTATAGACAATGCGAAACCGCCTTCCGCTTTCAGGTGAATAAGGCCGACTGACATCAGTCGGCGTGTCAAAGTCGTCCGGATCGAAACCGTTGTAGATACATTGTCCGACAGGAGCCGCACCGAACTGCTCTGCCCGGTCCAACAGACGCTGAGTGCTGGCCCTGGTGGTGGCGACAATCGCGTCGGAGTGCCGCATGACTTTTTTCTGTAACCGGGTCTGAATCAGATCCGAGAGATGATCTTTCTGGTGGTTTTCCAGGTACTTGCTGCTCAGGTCCCATTCATCACGAAAATCAGAAATCAGCGGCAGATGAAACAGTCGCTTCAGCTTGCTCGCCAGGATCAGGTTTGAGTAGGGCGGGGCGGTCGCCAGGATTGCATCATGAGGCATCCGCTTCAGCAGTTGCTTGCCCGCTTTGAGTGCATTCGGATACCACAGGATCTGGGCATCGGGCTGCAGGAGCAGTCCCGCACCCGCTTTGACCGCTTTCTTACAGGTCGATTTGAGTGGCGACAACAGTCCCGTTTTACGGGGGCCGTCGTTCTTATTCGCCATATTCTTTTTGAGTGCGTAATCCGGTTCCCACGTGCGTGCTTTTTCCAGATGTGTGCCTTCAGGAATATCGACCAGCAGGCTGTTGTCGAACACCGGAACCGAGGGATTCGCGGCCATCAACACGCTGACATCCCAGCCGAACTGTTTCAGATATTTCACGAACTTGACGGGACGCTGCACGCCGGCACCGCCGACCGGAGGAAAATGATAGCTGACCAGCAGCAGCCGTTTTCGGGGTGACTGGGGGCCCGGCTGTTCTCCCGAATCCGCAAGGTCAACTGGTTTGGAAAGGATGGTCGACATAACTTACTGCTTCCTGTGTATGGATTCAGGCGTAGGCCCGATGATTGATTTGGGTTTGATTTGCAGAGCAGCCGAGCCAGTGGCTGACCCCCAGTGACTGGATATTGTATTGCTGGTTTTCTGAGAGCTGACGGACGGCTTCTATCGCATAAGGGTGATTGTCGTGCATCAGACAGAAGTTCCCCGCCGCTGGTTGATAGCCTTCGCACCACTGATTGATCTGTGCGGTATCCGTCATCTGGTAATCCCGGGGATCGGTATCCCAGAGCACGATGGTTTTGCGGCGTCGCCAGAGTCCCAGCATTTTTCCCAGGGACAGTTTCCCTTTGGGAGGGCGTACCAGCCGGGGGATACATCCGGTGATTTCATGGAGTATCTGATCTGTCTGGCTGATCTCTTCCAGAAACTGCTTTGCTGAGGTCAGGGCAGGTTCGCTGTGGGTCAGCGTGTGATTACCGACTTCATGTCCTTCCCGAATCATCCGCTGAATGATCTCAGGATACTGCAGTGCCTGGGATCCGATGACAAAAAACGTGGCCTGCTGCTGATAGTGTTTCAGCACATCCAGCAGTCGGGGGGTAAATTCGGGATGCGGACCATCGTCAAAGGTCAACGCGATGGGGATCTGAGTTCGCGGATCGGAATGCGCTGCCAGAGATGGTGTCGGAACCTGCAGCCGTGGCGCACCCTGTACCAGGAACAGTCTCCGGGGAATGACTGCGGTCAGGGAATGCTTTATCAACTGGCGAAGCTGGTTCATGCTCTGTTCTTCAGACTGGTTGTTTGAGTTTTCTATTCTTGCGACGATAAGACGATCTGGTTTTCTGTTGTTGTGTTAAACCGGACGAATACCGGGTACAGCAGTCAGACAGGATCTGACTGAGCTGCAGTGCCGACTCTTGCCAGGTGACCGGCTCAAAAGCCCGCTCGCCTCGGGGAGCATGCGAGTCCAGCAGTTCCGTCAGCGCCTCTGCCAGTTCATCAGGATTGTCCGGGGCTACCAGGCGATCCAGGTCAGGATCGGCGATCTCTGGGATGCCGCCCACGTGACTGGCCACAAATCGTCCACCGCAGGAAATCGCTTCCAGCAGCACATTGGGCACTCCCTCAGACAGGCTGGGTAAGGCAATAACATCGGCTGCCCGATACCAGTCTGCCAGCCGGGACTGTGGTTGTGATCCCTGCAACTGGAAAGATCCGTCTAATCCGTACTCTGTCACTTTCTGGCTTAAACTGGAATGTAAACCGCCATTACCTAAAACATAGCACGTAAATGGTGTCCCCTGCTGACTTATTTTCGCGCAGGCCTCCAGCAGCACGGCATGTCCTTTGACCGGTTCCAGGCGTCCGACACTGACGATGATTTTCCCCTCCGGATCCAGTCCCAGTCGCTCACGGGCGGCCTTCTGGTCTCCGGGGCTGAAGCGACTCCGATCGACACCGCGGTATACGGTATGAATTTTTTCCGGATGGATCTGCAGTTGTTCGACGGCCCGCTGAATGTCCTGGCTTACGGTGATGACTGCATCCGACTGCTGCAGCACACCTTGGATGGCGCGTTTACGATGACGATTCCGGGTCAGCAGCAACACATCGCTGCCGCCGGTCATCACGACCGCGGGAATCCCATGCTCGCGGGCGGCTCTGACGGCAACTTCTCCATCGGGGTGTAGCCAGTATGATAGAATGACATCGGGCCGGAAGCGGGCAATGGCTTTGTTCAAGGTGGGCCGGATCGACCAGTACAGGAACTGTCCGTAATGTTGGTGCAGTATTTTCGGTGGGTAATAAAACCGCGGGTAATCTGCACGCATCCCGTTGACAGCATCATAAGGCAACCAGTTCGGATCCAGTCGTGCACGCTGCTTCATGCGAGTCGCACAGGTTTCAATCCAGGAGACCGGTGAGACTACATGCGTTTGATGCAGTTCTCCCAGGGCCTGCAGCATGGCGGCATTAAAGGTCCCTTTGCGGGGCTGAAGAGAATTCGGAAATACATTGGATAGGAACAGGATTTTCATACGGTTTCTGTCTTTCCGTGGTAGTACACCACAACTTCGTTTCAGGCTATCTGCTGCTCAGTTTTCGATACCGCACCAGTTGTCGCAGGGCGGTATAGAATCCCGAGGCCTTCAATATTTTTCTGACACTGCGATCAAGCAGACTCGATGAATTCAGGTAACAGAGTAGACTTCTGTTCTTAACCGTTTTGGGGAACAGGACAACGGAGCCGCTTTGCGTGATTTCTGAACTGAAGCGTTGTTTGTACATGGCATCCCCTTCGCCGAAATCGTAGCGACGAGGAGAATCATGTTGCGTCAGATCTTCCAGGATCAGCAGCAGCAATGTTTCACCCGGCGATTGACGGGCATAATCCAGGTCGTAACCAAATTCCAGATCATGAAAGGTGCCCCGATGTTGACTGCTGACCTTAAAAGCGACTGGCCGATCCCCGTCCATCAGCAGGTAGGAACGCAGTGCGCCATGCAGTGCCAGAAACAGGAGTTCGTTCAGTTCCTTGTCGTTGTTCTTCACCCGCAGTCCCAGTCGCTGTGTCTGCCAGGTATTCAGTGAGACCTGATGTGCTGCAGACAGAAAGTCGGCAACCTGGTCGGGTTCAGTCACCCGCACCAGTTCTAACTGACTGTTGTTTCTGATTGTTTTGCGATGTTTACGACGTGACCTGGAGCGGAACTGGTTCCAGTAATCGGCAGGGTTGTTCGGGAAACGGATCAGACTGCGTGGCTGAAATCCCGTATGCGAGTAAGTCAGACAATCTCCCTCAATTTGATCCAGACCGTGTTTGAGTGGTGAATCGATGAAGACATCTTCCAGAAACAGAAACGTCGCCTGTTGCCGCTGACAGAATTTCAATGTTGTATCCAGCAGGAATGCCAGGAACGTTTCATTATCCTGGAAATCTTCCTGGAGCAGAAAACCGTTACCGCTTAAAAAATAACCTCGCAGTTGGCAGGCGGGCCCGATGCCCCGGAGTGTCTTGGTGCTGATATCTTTGGGGCAGCAGATCCCCGCTGCGACCGGGATGCCCTGTTGACGACAGAGCATCAGGTAACTGGGACGGTCCGGGAAAGAGGCCTGTAGCTGGGGGAGTAAATGCGCCAGGTAATCCGGATGCTGTTTCAGATCGGAATGTGGATCATTTTCAAACAGCGTCAGCCAGTCCTGATACAGTTTTGACAGGGAGTTCAACTCTGCAGAGCGCAGCGCATAGAAACAGATTTGCAGATCCTCATACGGCGCAGCTTGTCTGATATCAGGATCAAGCGACAGATCATATTGTTGACAGGTGATATTCATACTCATGGCGGGTTTTTACTTTATTTGCAGGTTTAAAATCTGGTGATAAAGATCTTCGTAGTCTTTGATCATCGAACGCACATTAAAATGCTGTTCGACACGTTCGCGGGCCGCCTGGCCCATGCCCAGCCACTTATCCGGCTGGGAACACATCTCACAGATGGCGTCTGACAGCAGGGCTGCATTGGCGGAAGGTACCAGCAGCCCTGTATCCGGTTGTTGAACGATTTCCGGGTTTCCGCCAACGGAGGTTGCCACGATCGGTAAGCCGACGGACATGGCTTCCAGCAGCGTCAGCGAAATCCCTTCGGTCAACGAGGAAGAAACGTAGAAGCCGGCCTGAGTCAACAGGTCCGGGACATCATTGCGTTCTCCCAGAAAGCGGACACGTGATTCCAGGTGCAGGGCTGCTGTGATCTGTTCCAGCTTTTTGCGTTCCGGCCCGTCTCCCACAATCATCAACTCGAATTCCGGAATCGTCTCTTTCACGAGCCGGACCGCTTTGAGCAGCGTCGCCAGATCTTTTTCCGGTGAAAGACGCGAAACCGTGATGGCCCGCATCTGCGCTGCCGGTCCGGAAAAGGCGAAGCGATCGACGTCGATCCCGTTCCAGATCCGGGTGACTTTGTTTTGTGATAACCAACCGACTTCGCGACAACGGTTCCCGGTATCATCGGAGACCGGAATGACCCGGTCCGCCAGACGGCTGGCGAGAGCAAACTGCAGACGTTCGTTGAATGTGTTTCCGAACCTGCGGCCGTGCCGGGTCTGGACGATCGCTGGAATACCCGCCAGTCGTCCCGCCAGAGTGCCGTAAAAGTGAGGATAGGCATTGTGAGTGTGCAACAGGTCGTAGTTCTTTTCCTTGAAAAACTCCTGCAACTGTCGGATCCGCCCCAGCTTGCCCGGGGCAGACAATGGAAACTGAATGACAGGGCACCCCAGCTTCTGAATATCCTCAGCCGGAGCACCGGTTTCTCCCAGTGCCACGAATTCGAGTTCAAACTGGTCGGAGTTATAGAAACGCGCAAAATCGACCAGCAGCCGTTCCAGTCCGCCGGTGCACAGCGTCAGGCTCAAATGGCAGACGCGGAGCTTCCGTGAAGGTGTTGCTACCGGCGTTGCGGTCTGACTGGCTTCGGTGATTTCGGTCGTACTCATTTTCGATTCTTCCTGTTAAACGCTCTTGGAAATCTTTTGTTGAACGGATTTGCTCAGTCTGCATCCTCGTTCGATTTCTGAACCAGGTGCATGGTCTGTTTGATTTTGCGTAAAGTATTCAGAGCAGTGAATTTCCAGCGGGGACGTTTGATCTGTGCCCAGGTCAGGTAACTGTGATGCGTGCTCATCTTCTGTTTGTGGTGACTGTTGCCGGCCAGGAAGTCATATGCATCAAAGCCGCGGTGGAAACATTCTTCGATACAGAAGTAGTCCGCAATCACACCGGGGCTCAGTTTCCCCTTGTATTCTGCAGAGCCCCCCTGGTAGCAGAGCACACGGTTACGGTCGATCAGCACCTGCACACAGCCAATGACGTCTTCGCCCAGCTTGACGCGAAACAGTCCCATCTGACCGGTGGGAACCAGCTTCTGGAGCAGGGCTTTGTGAAAGTCGGTAAAACGCTGACTCGCATACGAACCGGGCTGTCCTTCTTTCTGCCAGCGTGTCTGATGTAGCGAGACCAGATCGGCAAAGATCTCTTCCGCCTCTTCAATGGTCTCTGCCCATTGTGAGTTCAGGTCGCCATACGATTTCATGTTCTTCCGCAGGTTTTTGCGGGTCGAATAGCCAAAGCCGGAAATCACTTCCCGTTCTTCTTCCCGGATCAGTTTCAGGTCGAAATATCGACTCTCGATCTTCCGCAGGCCTTCCTCAGAGCAGGGGAGATCCCAGCCTTCCAGTTCTGCACTGGCAAAACCGTCGAAGTGAATCGCATCCCAGGACCTGTTCTGTTCAAACAGTTCCATCAGCCCCTGCATGAAATCGCGTTGTAATTCAGCAGGCACCAGCAGGGCGTTGTATTCCACGCAGACACTGTCGGCCGCCGGTTCGCCTGCGGTTCCCAGATGCAGCGTCTTGATGGCCAGCGGACCATCGAACTGATCGATACCTTCAGTGACCAGACAGATGCCGCAGGGCTTGTCTGCCTGCGAAGCAACCACGAACGAATACGGGATCAGATCACCATAAAATTCGATCCAGGTCGACGTCCAGGTATGCGAACACATCAGTGGAACCTCGTCAAACTGGGATTCCAGCGATTTCCACAGTTCCAGGCAGACTTCTTTCTGGCTGCTGTCGTGCAGAGCCAGCGACAGCGCCTGTGCCGTTCCCTGGTTGTCAGAAGTATTGGAAAGGGTTTCAATTGTCTGATGAGAACAGTCGAGTAAAGTCATTCAAATACCTGTTTGTTTTCAGTAGTTCTTATTGTCAGAGTTCAGTATTTCAGATGTCAGGATGCAGTACGGTTCAATAACGGGCTGCCCTTTTCGAACAGATACCAGGTACCTGCCAGAAACACGCCACCGCCGGAAGCGATGCAGACCAGGGCCATCCAGGAATTTCGAATTTCGACGATGTGCGGCAGAACATACGAATACGCCAGCAGCACCGTCAGCGGTGCGATCGTCGGGCCAATCGCCTTCCGCAGCAAAAGCCCCAGCGGGATATTCAGTTTTTTGAGTGCATAAGGCAGCAGGATCCCCAGTTCCGCAAACAGAATGGGAATCGCGGTTCCCAACGCGACACCAATCAGCCCCATGTATTGAATCAGGATCAGTGAAAGCAGCAGGTTGGCCAGTGCCTCGCCCATGTAGATCAGGGAAGGGACCTTGACGTTGCCCATTCCATAGAGCACAGAACGGAAAATCGAAACCGGCAGCGCGACAATCCGCGCGCCCAGGAGAATCGTCAGCAACAAATGACTTTCCGGGTACCCGGGACCAATCCAGGTCGTGATCAATGTCTGACCGAAAAAGCCGACACCGATAAAGAAACCGGTGATCAGCAGAAACGAGAGCGACACGCCGTTCAGAACCAGTTTCTGCAAGGCGCCATGATCTTCGTTGGCATTCAACTCTCCCGCGCGGGGCATGAAGACTTTACCGATCTGCTGGATGGGCATGTTGATGAACTGGGTCAGTCGTAACGCGATGTAATAGGGCACGATCACCGCCGGGCTGAAAAAGATCCCGATCAGGATGGAGTCGGTCGCTTCAATCAGGGTCCAGGCGATCGCATCGATAAAGGCAAAGCCGCTGAAAGAGCCGCATTCCTTGAGGATCGACCAGTCCATATATTTCGTACTGATACGGAAGGTCTTCACCTGGCGAAATGCAAACAGGCACTGTCCGATGTTTTCAAACAGGGTCACTGCCAGGAAGATCGAGGCAATGATCAACAGCCCCTGTTCGGATCTCAGGAACATTAAGGTCAGGGCCAGACGCAGAATACCACTGGTCAGGTTGACGCCGCGCTCAATATCAAAACGCTGGATACCCATCAGGATCCCGCCGAACACGCTCCCCGCCAGGCCGACAAACACATTCAGACCCAGGATCAGGATCACGAGTCTGATCTCATGTAGGGGGATCGCCCCCCAGTCACTCAGATGCGGCGCCAGCCAGGCGATAATGCCCGCTGCAACCAGTGCCAGAGTGCCCATTCCCAGGTAGATCGCGAAAATTACGTTCGCGACCTGGTTCAGATGTTTCCAGTCCCCCTTGGCGTGGTAATGCGCCACATAGCGGCTGATCGTCTGCCCGAACCCCAGGTAGAGCAGTCCGGAATAGCCGGCAATCGCATTGATGAAAATCCAGCTACCATACTGTTGATCGCCCAGAATATGCAGCACGTAAGGCATCAGGAATACGCCGATCAACAGGCTCACCCCATGGTTGAGCCAGTTGGCACAGAGATTCCATTTGACTGATCGACGTTGATTCATGATTTATCTTTCGAACATCAATTCTAATTCAGGTTCAGCCGGCAAAAATTCGTACAAAAATGGCGATCGCGACCAGCATTCCCAGGCTGATGCCGATCAGCCAGATCTGGTGTTGTTTGTTCCAGTAAACGACGGGTGTCGGTCTCGCCAGACTGGCTCCTGCCAGATTCAGATAGGCGGCAGAGACACCCACAATCATGTAGGTCGGTACTACGTAACAGCGGGAGAGTGACATCATCCCTCCGCACCAGGCGGCCAGAATCGCACAGGCATAAGGCAGGTAACGTTCCAGTTCCCGGTTGCGCATGATCGGCCTTCCCCGGGAGGCACACTGAAAACGCACCAGCCGGAACAGGCCCAGGCCTGCAAAAAAGAAGCAGCCGATAAACAGGGTTCCGCCGAACACTCCCAGTTCGGTAAAGGCATGGACATACGAGTTGTGAGCCGCCAGCCCCGCGAGATCCGAATACTCTCCCTGACCGATCCCGAAAAAGATGTTGGCTGATTTAATCGCTGACAGACCTTCGCGCCACAGCAGAATCCGGGCGTGTCCGGTACCGGAGTTCAGATCAATATTCCCCTGGCGGCCGGCCAGAACCGTCAGACCGGCCATCCCCACGATGGCACAGGCGATCGCTGCTTTTTTACCGTACTTAGGCAGCACGAACACCATGCCGGCGATTCCCAGCGTCAACAGTCCCCCGCGGGAGCGGGTATCCAGCAGGCCGATGGCCAGAATGATCATGCTGACGATCCACATAAACCGAAACGGACTGCGGATCGGATCGTTGAAAAAGTAGAGACAGAGCATGCCGGTAGCGACAATCAGTACCGACAGGTCGTTCGGGTCCTGAAAAATCCCGGTGCCCCGCATCCGGAAGACGCGAATGGTTTCTCCCGCATCGGAGACTCCGTCGCGGTCGCTGACGTGTTTAATAAATTCAAAATCGACAATCCCGGCATAGTCGATAACGCAGAGCAGAATCATCAGGGAAGAGGAGATTGCCACCGTTTTCAGCAGCCCCTTCAGTCGTTGCGGGGAATCGATAATGGAAAGCAGCAGAATGTAGTAAATCAGTGTTTTTAAAAATGCGATGGTTGAAGTACGGACGCCATACAGATACATGTGCGACAAATGCGACATCGCGACAGCCACCAGTACGCCAATTACACACAGCGTGATCGGTTGCCGTTTCAGCATGGGAAACTGGACGACCCGCTTGATCTGTTCCAGTGACAGGAAAAAGGAAGACAGAATCAGTACTTCATAGATCGGCAGCCCCTTCAGTGCCGGGATCAGCTCTGCGGGGCGCAGGAACAGCGTCACATTGACCATCAGGAACAGAATGTAGGCATTATGCGGCGCGGAACTTCCGCCGATGATCGACTGAGGCAGGGGACGCCTGCGTCTTGCTGGTGCGCGTACCGTCTGCGTCTCGGCCGTTCTCGTACTTTGAGCGGCCCGCTCCGCAGGAGTACAGGTTGAATTCGCTTGATTCACCATCGATCTCAATTCGGTTAGAAACCGGAGTTTCTAAATTTCCGGAACGATACAGAGTTTCACTCTATAAAATCCGGGTATTTTTACATGGCGCACTTTCTAAAAAGATAGATCAGGAACCGGGATCAGGAGCCGTGAATTAGTGGTTTCCCTCTCTTTCCAGGCTGTAATAATTGCTACAACCCTCAAGGCTGGAGGGAGTGGGGACCGGCTCAAGGGGAATCACTCCGGAACCGTCACGTTTGATCAATTGAATCATTTGGCCGATCCCGTTATCTTCTCTGTCCTCGTGTATACGTTTTCGCTCGCGACAAATCTGAAAAACCACGTGGTAGTGTAATGGCGACCCTGATTGAAATCTCGAATGTGACAAAGAGTTACGGTGCCCAGGAACTGCTGAAAGAAGCCTCCGTTTCGCTGGCCGACGACCAGAAAATCGGCTTCATCGGACGCAACGGTGCGGGCAAATCGACCCTGTTGCGAATCCTGCTCGAAGAAGAATCTATCGACAGTGGCCAGATCACGCGGCATCCCAACCTGCGGGTCGGCTATCTGAGGCAGCACGATCCCTTTCAGGAAGGGGAAAGTGCACTCGACTTTCTGATGCGCGACAGCGGTCAACCCGAGTGGAAGTGTGGTGCTGTCGCGGGCGAATTTGAATTGAAGGGACGCTTCCTCAACGGCCCCGTCAAAGAACTTTCCGGCGGTTGGCAGACCCGCGTCAAACTGGCGGCCCTGCTGTTGCACGAGCCCAACTTCCTGATGCTGGACGAACCGACCAACTTCCTCGACCTGCGCACGCAGCTGTTGCTCGAAGACTTTCTGAAAGATTACCGGGGCGCCGTCCTGGTCGTCTCGCACGATCGTTCATTCCTGAAGGCCATCTGCACGCAGACCCTCGAACTAAAGCGGGGCAAGCTCACCCTGTTCAACGGCGATGTCGATCAGTATCTTGAGAACCAGGAGATTCTCCGCGATCGAGACGAGCGGACCAACGCCACCGTGATGGCCAAACGCCGCCAGCTGGAAACCTTCATCGCTAAGAATAAAGCGGGAGCGAATACCGCATCGCAGGCCCGCAGTAAGCAGAAGCAGCTGGATCGTCTGACGCTCACCGAAATCGAAAGTGCCGAATCGACGGTCCATATTGTGATTCCGCAGACGGAAAAACGTCAGGGCGTTGCTTTGTCCTGCGAACAACTGGCGATCGGCTATCCTGATTTTCAGGTGGCCGATGGTATCACGCTCGAAATCGAACATGGTTCGCGGGCAGCGATTGTAGGGGATAACGGTCAGGGAAAAACGACCTTTCTGCGGACCATTGCCGGTTCACTGCCTCCCCTGGACGGGGATCTGAAGTGGGGCTATCACTGTAATGTTGCCTGCTATGCCCAGCACGTGTATACATCCCTGCCTGATAAAATGACAATTCGGGAATACCTGGAGCATGAGTCGGCTCCCGGAACAACGGCGCAACAGATTCTGAATGTTGCGGGCAGCTTTCTGTTTAAGGAACAGGCCCTGGATAAACCGATCAAGGTTTTGAGTGGGGGCGAACGGGCCCGCTTGTGTCTGGCGGGTATTCTGCTCGGAAACCACTCCATTCTGATCCTGGACGAACCGGGGAACCACCTGGACGTGGAAACGGTCGAAGCCCTGGGCAATGCGCTCGTCGGCTTTGCTGGGACCGTCATTTTCACCAGCCACGACCGTCACTTCATGGGGAAGGTTGCCACCGATGTGATCGAAGTGGCCAACGGAACGGTCAAGAGCTACGAAGGGGACTACGACGCCTATCTCTACCGGGTCAAAAAGGAAGTTGCCGAAGGGCACCGCGAAGCGCATCAGCAGTCCATCGCGAAACAGGAACAGCAGAGCAAAAGTGATGCATCCCGCCCGAAAGGTTTCGGCGGCAAAATTAAGGAAGCCCGCAAGGAACTCTCGGCCATCGAACGCAAAATCGCGCAGCTGGATGAGAAAAAGAACAGCATCAATGCGGAATTCCTGAAAGCCACCAGTCCCGAGAAAGCCGAAGAACTCCATGCGGAAATGCAGCCCCTCGTTGATGAGATCGGGGAACTGGAAGTCCGCTGGATGGAGCTCTATGAGTTTCTCGAACAGTAATCAGAACGGGCTCAGGTGTTTTCGGGCGCTTTCCCGTTGATCCAGGGACCAGCCAGACTCTGATACTTCGGCGGAACCAGAATGCTGCCTTTGTCTCCCGCAGCCCAGCCGGGGACATGATGCGGCTTGCTGCGTTCCTTGGACATCTTTTCCCAGTTAGCAGCCCAGGTCTTGTCGCCGTCTTTGACTTCCAGTGATTCACGATCGACCTGGAAGACCTTCCCGTTACGATAGCTGAGCACGCCCAGGTTGACCACCATGATTGCAGCGGCCCCCAGTTCGGGCGAGTTATTGACCAGCGACGGATCGCCGGCTTTGACCGCTGCAAGGAAGTTCTCAAAGTGCAGAATGTCCTGGTTCGGTACCCGCTGGGACTCAACCTCTTCCCGTTTCAGCTTGCTGTTCAAAGTGACCTGGGGGCGTTCGGGAATGAATTCGTAGGCCTGTCGCTTACCAAAGACATCTTTGTCGAACAGAATGTTACCATGATGCCCCCGGATGAGGTGCCGAATCGGAACGGCACTGGAGATCATGGCGCTGGAAACAACCCCCTGGACCCCTTCATGGAAGTCTGCCAGGATCGAAGCGACATCGGTTACTTCGCGGTCATCGTATTCCAGGAAAATACCCCCTCCGCCGACGACGCGTCCCGGGAATTTCAGTCCGGTCGCCTTGAGCATCGCTGTGACACGGTGCACAAACAGGTCGGAATACATTCCGTAGCCGAAGGGCCAGTAACACCGCCATTGACCGAACGTCGCACGGTCGAAGGGGAGATCCGGCGCCAGGCCTTCTTCCACGCCGAGCCAGCGTTTCCAGTCCACAGTTTTGGGAGTCATCTCTTTGGTGATGACATTATGCCGCGACATGCCCCCCAGGGAGTTACGTGCGCTTTCTGCCTGGAATTGGACAATTTTTCCAAGTTTCCCGTCATTGACCAGCGCACGCACTTCGTTCCAGATTGGCATACTGGTGGACTGCACACCGACCTGCACGACCTTGCCCGACTTCTTCCAGGCATCGACGACGTCCATCGCTTCTGAGATATGGTGCGTCATTGGTTTTTCGCAATAGACGTGTTTTCCAGCTGCCAGTGCATCCAGTACCTGTTTCGCATGCCAGTGGTCGGGAGTAGCGATGCAGACCGCATCGATCTCCTTGTCATTCAGCAGATCGCGATAATCTTTATAGGTCTTCGGGGCCTGTCCCGTCTCTTCCTTGATGTAATCCACGGCCCGGTCCCGATGCACGGAATAGACGTCGTTGACCGCGACGATGTCGAGATTGGCCCCTTTTTCATTCCGCAGCTTGATCAGGGTTTTCACATGCGAGCCAAAGCCGCGCCTGCCGGGACCGATCATGCCGATGCGTAAGCGTTCGTTCGATTGATAGGCACTGGCTGGTGCAAGGGCAGACAGTTGGCTGGCAGCAACACCGGCGACAGCAGACTGTTTCAGAAAGGTACGACGGCTGGATGGTTCCTGGCTCATAATAACCCCTTCGAGATGACTAAAGATGAATTAGATTAAATTTCTTTAATGCGGATGTTTTTATACTCCACGTGACTGCCATGTCCCAGCAGTCCGATGTGCCCCCGTTTGTTCTTCAAGCCGGGATGTTTGGCAAGGACTTCCGGATCTTTGATGTCCGCCAGATCTGTCTGCAGCACGGGAATGTCATTCACGATCACCGTGATCTTCGTACCGCGGTAGATGATTTCCTCATGGTTCCATTCGCCAACCGGCTTCAGGGCCCCTTTCTTCGCCGGGATGACATCGTAGACAGACCCGTGATACTGCGTTGGTTTCAGTTTTTTCGGATAGCCTTTGTTGTCGAGCACCTGAATCTCAATTCCCTGGTAGGCGGGACGCTGATCGACGAGCGGGCAACGGATGGCGATGCCGTTATTGGCTGCGGTCGTCAGTTTGAAATCAAATTTCAGGCTGAAATCACCATATTCTTTCTCGGTAAACAGGAAGCCGCCCCCATCGGAAGGGCAGACCAGTTTGCCGTCCTCGACGTGATAACCCTTCCGGTTGGCCCGTTTTAAAGTCCAGCCGGTCAGGTCCTTGCCGTTGAACAGCGGTTTGTACTCCGCTTCCTGGTTTTCTGCAGTCGCATCACACGAGATCGGCAGCGTATACTGCTTGAGCCACAGGTCGTCTGTCTCTTTCAAATAGTCCAGCAGCTGTTCTGAGAGTTCCCGGCGGACTTTCTGATATTCGGGCTGACAGGCAACATTGATTACCTCGTCCGGATCATTTTTGAGGTCGTACAACTCGACTTCATCACGGAACAGGAATTTTTTCACAGTCCGCTGACCGAGTGTCGGTTCCTGCAAACGCAGTGTTTCGTTCCAGGTCGCTCGCGAGAGGGTGTCGATGGGCAGGGGATACTTCGATCGCCATTCCAGGTTCCAGATCAGCTTAAAATCGCGGGTGCGAATGGTCCGCATCGGATAGTACATCGTCACTTCATGAAAGATGTGTGCCAGGACCACATCATCCCAGCCCGGCGTATGTTCGTGTCCGACGGTCGGCAGCATACTCCGCCCCTGCAGCTTGTAGCGGGGGCCTTTGGTACCGGTCCAGTCCAACACGGTAGGTGTCACATCGACCAGCGAAACCATGGCATCGGAAACGATCCCCTGCTTGTCGGCAGGCAGCCCCGGTTCGCGAATAATCATCGGCACATGGACTCCGGGATCGTAATGGTTGGCCATCGCCCCCGGTTCAGAGGAACCGTGATCGCTGGTGAAAATGACCAGCGTGTTGTCTGCCTGGCCCGAATCTTTGAGTGCTTTCAGAATACGCCCGATGCCGGCGTCCATGTAGCTGATCTGCTGGTAATAGCCGGCCAGTCCTTCCCGCACCTCGGGGCGATCGGGCAGATAGCGGGGAACTTCAATACTGTTTGGATCGTATTCTACCAGCGGCATTCCGGGTTCGGGTGATTTGACACCCCATTCCGGTCGGGTGCGCGAAGTGGGATGCGGATCGTGGAACCCCAGCACCAGGAAGAAAGGCTTGTCACTTTCCTGCTGCATGAATGCAGCGGCCTGATCGGCCATCGCTTTGACCTGGTAACTGCCGACCTTGGGCTGGAAATCAATGGTGGTATCTTCCGGCCACAGATGATACTTGCCGATCATTCCAGTGCGATAGTTGTTTTTATCGAGCAGTGCGAATACGGTCTGCACGTGAGGTCGCAGGCGGAAGTTGTGTGCGCCGTGGGGATGGCCATACTGTCCGCTGGCATAAGTCTGCAGGCCGGTATAAAACACGCCGCGACAGGGACCGCAGGAGGCGGTGGTCGCGAATGCGTACTGGTAGCGGGTTCCCTCCCGGGCCAGTTGGTCGATGTGAGGTGTCTTGATCACGGAGTTTCCGTAGCAGCCGCAGTCATCCCAGTTCTGGTTATCGGAAAACAGGATCAGAACATTCCGCTGGTCTTTCGCAAATGACTGCGCGGGAGCCAGCAGCAGGCCGGTCAATACGGCAAGATAAAACAGACACCTCATATTCAAAACCTCATGATAAAAGGCCGATGATTCAGGTTGGATTCAAGTGGTTTACTTTTTCTCAAGCTTCTTCCCCGTGGCCTGGTTGATCAGGACCCGCTGCCGAACTTTACCGGAGACCGGCTTACCTGCCAGGACATCCGCCTCCGTGAAGGTCGTCATCAGGATTTTTTTATCGCCGGTCCGTGAGTAATCGTAGATGATGTAGATCGTCCCGTCCTCACTCTGGACGCCGTCCGGATAGGAGACCCCAGGCCGTTCATCCAGCAGCAGTCCCCCTTCCCAGGTCTTACCATCATCTTTGGAAATGTAAGCGGTCAGGTCGCTGCGGGTCTTGCGGTTTTGGGGATTGTGACGCACCAGCAGCAGGCCGCCCGACTTCAGTCTGCGGATGAAGAAGCGGGCATTGATGTGCGGGATGGAAGATTCTTTCCCGGCAGACCAGGTCTTACCACCGTCCGTAGAGATCGACTCGCCGATCCCGTAGCTGGTGCGGACCAGTGTCCACAAGCTGCCGTCTTTGCGTTCGACAATCATGTGTTCATCGAAGGTACGATGGGGAACATCGGTCTGTCCCAGCAGTTCAAAGGTTTTCCCCTGGTCACGGGAGATGACAATATTGCCGCCCCGTTCCTCGGGTAAGTCGAAGCGGTGTTCGATCGATGCTTTGGCAGGCTGTTTCCAGACCGCAACGGGGAGCAGCCAGTCGCCATTGGAGAGCACCGTCGGTTTATTCATCATGATCCCGTTGCACAGCCGGCGGGGAGCACTCCAGGTCGGATTCTCTTTGTCCGCATCATCGGTGGTAATTGCCCAGACACCACTGCGCCCGTCCCACCAGCGATATGATTGTGCCCAGAACAGCCAGAGGCGTCTGGAAGGATCACGCCACAGTGTCGGGTCGTAAGCCCGCACCGGACCCGGAGGATCGATGACGACTTTCGGCCCTGACCAGGTTTTGCCATCGTTGCCGCTCGTGACCAGCACAACGTAGTTCAATTCGCCTTCGCCGGTTCCTCCCGCATACCAGAGCGCCCAGAGCCGTCCGTTAGCAGCCCGTTCCATTCCCGGGATCCCCTGGAACATACGCGTATTGTCAGCATATTCCGGACCGGGATTGGTATTCACAGGGGAAGCAACCAGGGCCGGATCAGATTTGGTCTCTGGTTCTGCACTCAGGCAGAGTGATGCAGAGAGGAGAGGAATTGCAGTCAGCAGAACGAAACAGCCAGTAGACAGAGCGCGCAAGATGAAACCTCATTAGCAGGGTGAATTTCATGTTGAATGGATGGTTTTAGGCAAACCAGACCTGAGAATTATGCTAACAGATTGGCACGCCGGTGGCGAGTATTCGGATCAACAAACAGGAATGTGATGCTGGTTTTCGGATCAACTCAAGTGTGGTCCGGTGAGCACAATTCAGAACGGGCACTGGACAGACTGTCAAATCTGACCTAGATTATGTGTGCAGAGCCGGAACTGTTTTCAGGCTCTGTTTCCATTCATCTTGCTTGATATGCATCTCAGGGAATCCCATGGATTTGACCGAACTGATCATCCTGCTCGTCGTCGCAGGTTTGTGTGGCAGTATCGCCCGGGCACTGGCTGGTTCCTCACGAGGCGGATGCCTGGTCTCGATCGCACTGGGATTTATCGGTGCCCTGATCGGCAGCAAGCTGGCCATGGCGCTGGATCTACCGGTTGTCTTTGCGATTACCCTTGGCGGTAGAAGTTACCCCGTAGTCTGGTCGATCATTGGTGCCTCCCTGTTTGTCGCTGTCCTGAGCCTGCTCTCTGGTCGCAAACGTCTCTGAATCTGAGTCCCCTGATACTCTGGTTCTCTCAAATACCGCTCCGCGCCGGCATTGCAGATTGACGATCTTGAACTTAACATGTCCGTGTGCGTTTGATTCCCGACCTGCAGAGTCGGGTTTTTTTATATCAAAGTGAGCGGAAGTGCTGTGCGATGTCGCTGTTAAGCTTGAGTGAAGTCTCCTTTACCTGGAGTGGCCCGCCGCTGTTGGACGGCATCAACCTGGAAATCAATGCGGGGGAACGCATCGGACTTTTGGGGCGGAACGGAGCCGGTAAATCGACGCTGATGAAAATCATCGCAGGTGAACTCGAACCGGATCACGGCGACATCAAACGCGATAAGGATCTGCGGGTTGCCCGCCTGGTTCAGGAAGTCCCCGCCGGCGGAGCACACCAGATTCACGAATTTGTGGCTGAAGCAGCCGCTCCCTTCTTTGAACACGATTGGGAAGTAGATCACGCGGTCGATCAGATTCTCGCACGCATGGGACTCTCGGGAGAGGAAATCTTCGAATCGCTCTCCTCCGGGATGAAACGCCGCGTGTTGCTCGCCCGGGCGATCGTGCAGTCGCCGGACATCCTGCTGCTGGACGAACCGACGAACCATCTGGACATCCCCGCGATCAAGTGGCTGGAGCAGTTTCTGCAGTCTTACGAAGGAACGCTGTTGTTTGTGACGCACGACCGTATGTTTCTGCAGGCACTGGCGACGCGGATCATCGAAATCGATCGCGGTCATATGTACGACTGGACCTGCGACTACGAAACGTTTCTCAAGCGCAAGGAAGCATTTCTCGAAGCGGAGGAAAAACAGAATGCCCTGTTTGATAAAAAACTGGCTGAGGAAGAAACCTGGATCCGCCAGGGAATCAAAGCCCGCCGGACCCGCAATGAAGGACGAGTGCGGGCCCTGAAAAAAATGCGGGAGGAACGCAAGCAGCGTCGGACCCAGGTGGGCAATGTGAACCTGCAGGTCGCCAGTGCCGACCGTTCGGGACAGCTGGTGATCGAAGCCAAGGACGTCTCGTTCTCTTATGGCGATGAACCGGTGATACAGAACTTTTCCACGCTGATTACCCGCGGCGACAAAATCGGGATCATCGGCCGCAACGGGGCCGGCAAAACGACCCTGTTGAAACTGATGCTGGGTCAGCTTAAGCCAGACACAGGTACCATTCGCACGGGAACCAATCTGGAGATTCTGTACTTCGATCAGCTCCGCGAACAGATCGAAGAAGAGAAAACCGTGATCGAAAATGTCGGTGAGGGACAGGAAACTCTCACCATCGACGGCAAACCCCGTAACATTTACGGCTATCTGCAGGATTTTCTCTTCACGCCGGAACGGGCCCGCCGACCGGCCCGCTTCCTTTCGGGAGGAGAACGCAACCGGCTGCTGCTTGCCAAACTGTTTAAACGTCCCGCCAACCTGTTCGTACTCGACGAACCGACGAACGATCTGGACGCGGAAACACTGGAACTGCTCGAAGAACTGATCTGTAATCACCCCGCGACACTCCTGCTGGTCAGCCACGACCGGGCCTTCCTGAATAACGTGGTCACGGCAACCCTGGTGATCGATGAGGAAGGGAACGTCAAAGAATATGCAGGCGGCTACGATGATTATCTGAGACAATCCGAAAACAGCCGTGCCGTCGAGAGTCAGAAAACGGAAGTGAAACCGACAGCAGAGCCGAAACAGGAAAAACCGAAGGCGAAGGCCAAACTCAGCTATAAAGAAGAGCGGGAACTGGAGCAGATTCCGCAACAGATCGAGGAACTGGAGCAGGAGCAGGTAGAGCTGCAGTCTGCGATGTCGTCTCCTGACTTCTTTAAACAGAACAGCGATATCATCACTGAAGCCACAGCCCGTCTGGAAACGATCCAAAGTGAACTGGAACGACTGCTGGAACGCTGGGAAGATCTGGAGTCCCGGGTTCAATAAACGAAGGAGCCATCATGCGATTGTTTGAAGGAACGCCCTTTGATCGACCTCCCCGCTGTGAAAAATGCGATCAGCTGGAAGAGGAATGTGTCTGCCCGCCCGAGCCTCCCCTGCGGATTCCTCCCGAACAGCAGACAGCACGTCTGTCGATCGAAAAACGCAAGAAAGGCAAACGCGTGACCGTGGTTCGCGGCCTCCCTGAAGAGGGCAATGACTTGCCCGAACTGTTAAAACATCTCAAAGACCGTTGCGGTGCCGGCGGCGCACTCAAAGGCGAGGAGCTGGAAATTCAGGGCGAGCAGCTGGACCGGGTCCGTGAAACACTCAAAGAAATCGGCTTTAAAGTCAAAGGCTGATGCCTCTCGCTCTTAAATCTCCGGAGCACTGTCGTAAGGAATTTCCACCGGATAGAAATCCTGCTTTCTCCGCTGGTGATTCAGCTTCGCAAAATCGTGGGTATGAATCGCGCGGGCTTCGACGTTAAAGATCGAGCCGGCAAACGGTTCAAAACTGGCCCGGAAGTGGGCCGACGATTTCACCGCAATGTAATTCATCGACTCGCAGTCAATCCCCAGTGTTTTGGAGAAGGCCGGTCCGAATGGTTGCTCGCGGGCCGTCACGACAACCACATTCACACCGTCCTGCTGAATCCAGGCCGAGGGACCCATATTGCCTGTCAGACCGGCGTACATCGGACCGTCGTATTTGAATTCCCCCTGTGACAGCGCTTTGACTTCTGCCTTCATCTTGACCGGTGGACCCTGAATCGGATCCGATTTCCCGCCGACTTCTGTTTCAATCATTCCGCCCACGCCGGCCTCGTGTGCCAGCGCGACTACCTCGGGATCAACGATATACAGAATCAGTGCCTTGTCCAGTTTCATATCCAGAAAAGTCTGCAGGATCTCGGTGGAATCCCCGGCGGTTCCGCCTCCGGTGTTGTCGGCATGGTCGGCCAGGATGATCGGGTACTTACCGATTTCCTGTCCCTCTTTGATCGCATCTGTGACTGAGAAGGGGAGTTTGTACCAGCGGCGCCGGCGTTCCCAGATCCAGGTGCTGAATTCATCTGCCGTCTTGTCTGCCAGTGCCTGATCGTTGTCTGCCACAACAATAATCGAGGGTCCTACCTCAGGAATGTCCGCCCAGGGGAATCCGGTCGAGACGGTGACGCTCAAGATTCCGGGACGGGTTTCGATTTCGTGTGCGTAATCCATGACCTCTTTCATCGGCATATGCGCGGTCACCTGGCAGGCCGTGCTCCAGAAGAGGGGGATCTTTCTGAGCGTCATCACTGGTTTGACTTCGCCGTTGATGATCCGCACGATCAGGTCAGCGGCTTCCTGCCCCCGTTCATTCATGTCAATATGGGGATAAGTATCGTAGCCCAGAATTGCGGTTGCCTGTTCCACGCGGAGCGGAGAGTGATTGCCGTGCATATCCGGCGTGACCAGGATCGGCCGATCGTCTCCCAGGTATTCCCGCACCTTAGCGATGAAGTGGCCATCTCCGTCTTCGATGCCGTCGATCACCATTGCGCCGTGCAGGTCGAGCAGCACGCCGTCGACCGGACCCCCTTCGTCTTCCGCTGCTTTCAGCCGTTCCAGAAATTCGGCCAACAGATCATCGTAGGTCTTGCGTTCAATCAGACCACTGGGAAACGCGAAGGTCCACAGCAGGGGAATCAGTTCAAAACCGTGCCGTTTTGCTCCGTCGATAAAGCCGCCGATACAGACGTTCGCGCCGGGAAACGTGTCCATGATCTCCTGACCACGAAAGAGTCCGCGGTCGTTGATGAAATCATCCAGGGTGGTGTGTAGTGCAGAATAGGTACTGGTTTCATGAAGCACGCCGCCGGTCGCGATTCGCATGAGGAGGACTCCTGGGTTGTGAAAGAGAAGGTGAGAGCACCAGATGTTCGGATCAGGATTGCTTTATTTAAGATAGTTAATGATTGTCCAAAAAGAAAGCGAGTCCCGGTCGCGGTTTCCCCTTTTCAGAATGTTGGAATTTCACTATGTAATGACTCTCCAGTCCAGACAACTCCATCAGAAGACACCCTGATTTATGAAAATAGCCATCGCGGGTTGCGGAATTGCGGGAACAGCAGCAGCATCTCTCCTGGCGGCACAGGGACACGAGGTGACGCTTTTCGAGCAGGCGGTTCACTGTGGTCCTGTCGGGGCGGGGATCCTGATCCAGCCCATAGGACAACGAGTGCTCCAGCAACTGGGGATCTATGACGCGATCGCTACACAGTCCGCGCGGCTCAATGCCATCGAAGCGATACGGGAGTCGGGAAAACGTCTGATCCGACTGGAATATCAGCGGCTCGATCCGCATCTGTTCGGACTGGGAGTGCACCGGGGACGTCTGTTTGCAGCGCTGCTGGATCTGGCAAAACAGGCGGGCGCACAGATCAGAGAGGGCGCGCGCGTGATCGGTTACCAGGTGCAGAATACAGGTGTGATGCTGCAGTTGGAAAACGGAGAATACAGTGAGCGATTCGATTTTATCATCGCCACCGATGGCTCCCGATCAGTTTTGCGGACTGCTGCCGGAATCATGCAGAAGGGTGTGGAATACGAATATGGTGCCCTGTGGGCCACGGGGAATTGCAGTGCCATCCGCGATCATCTCCTGCAGATGGTCTCAGGCACCCGGAAACTCGTCGGGATGTTACCCATTGGTCAGGGCGAATGCAGTTTTTTCTGGGGACTGACTGCGTCCCAGTTTGCGCGATATCAGCAGCAGGGATTCGAATCGTGGAAACAGGAAGTCCTCAAACTGTGCCCTCAGGCGGAAGAGCTGCTCAATGCCACGCATGGTTTTCAGGATTATACCTTTACCACCTACCGCAGTGTCGCGATGCGCCGCTGGCATGCAGAGCGGATCATTTTTCTGGGAGACGCCGCGCATCCGACCAGCCCACACCTGGGACAGGGGGCGAATCTGGCGCTGGAAGATGTCTGGGTTTTTGCTGAATGTCTGCAACAGACAGCCGATTTTGAGGCAGCCTGTCGCAAGTATGAGTTGCTCCGCAAGAATAAGCTGCGGTTTTATCAGCGAATCACGGGCTGGCTCTCCCCTTTCTTTCAATCGTCCGGCGTCATCAAGGGCTGGGGACGCGATCTCTGTCTGCCTGTCATGAGTCAGACTCCGCTTCTGCGGGAGCAGATGCTCAAAACCCTTTGTGGCTTTAAGACCGGTTGGCTGCACAGCAGGCTGCCAGAGCAGAAATAAATATTTATCTCGGTCCTCGTTTGAGAAACAGATGGATCACAAAAGCCAGTCCCAGTCCCGTGGCGACCATGATCCAGAAGGGATACGGAATGAGGTACTGCTCATAGCCGTGCCGGAAGTTAGTACCGAAAATGGTGCTGAGTGTGGCGATCGGAAAAAAGTAGGCGATCAACAGGTTCAGCCGATGAGACGAGAGTTCGATGCGGGCAGAAACCCTGGCCTGTTCCTCAGCCTGTTTGGCCACGATATATTCCAGCGCGTTTTTCGCGTCTGCAATCAGGAGCTCGGCTGTCCGCTCCAGGCGATAGGCGTTATCGCGATAATCGATCAGCAGTTTGTCTTTCGGGATGGCTTCGCGGGCCGTCTGCAGCGCCTGGGTTGTATGACATAACGCACGGTAAACGGGACCCAGGTGATTGAGCACTTCCAGATAATCCAGTGAGCTGGTCGCCTGGTCTACTTTTTCATCAAAGTCTTCCAGCAACTGCTGATATTCGTCGAGGTGCTGGTTCAGGGCATCAGGGCCGCCTTTGAAGTCAGACGCATGCCAGGTCGAATCAGGTTCGCGCCAGAAAAAACGTCCTTTGCGGTAAGAGTCTTCCGGATCAGGTGGCGCATGCAGAATGATGAGCAGGTGCCCTTCAGCGACCATGGTGCGCTGTCGCCCCACCTGTTTTCCCAGTCGATCACGAAATTCAGCCGGCACATTCCAGGCGCCGGGTACTAGTGAAGATTCCTGCATCTTGGTACTCAATCTCTTTTTAAGTCAAATGGGAATTGCATTTAGAGTATTGAAGTTAGTAGTATGCCTGTTACTACGGGCCGCGTATATATGGAAATGATCTGGATTCTGAGATACTTCAAGACAGACAGGTCTTGGTAGCGATTAAAGGGAGCACTGTGAACGATTCACCCGTCCGATTTTCTGTTCTCAAATCTTTTCTTCTTTTCTGTCCCTTAATCATGCTGCTCAGCGGTTGTAACCAGCCGCCTCCCCCTCCGCAGATGAAGCCACCCGCGGTAACCGTGGCAGAACCGGTTGTTAAGCAGGTGGTCTTCAATGAAGATTTCACCGGGACCCTGGCCTCGGTCGCCTCGGTGGATATTCGCGCCCGCGTCGCAGGATTCCTGGAAAAAATCGACTTCCAACCATCGGATAATGTCAAAAAAGGTCAGTTGCTGTTTGTGATTCAGCAGGACGAGTACCAGGCGGCTCTCGATAAAGCCAATGCCCAACAGAAAGCCGCCGATGCACAGCTGGTCGATGCCCAGGCGACACTGGATCGCTATACAGAACTGTTAAAGAAGCAGGCGGTCACGCCCCAGGATGTGAACGATGCTACTGCAGCCCGCGACAAAGCACAGGCGGCTGTGCTGGGAGCAAAAGCAGACGTCGAACAGGCCCAGATTAATATGGGCTATACCACGATCAAAGCGCCCATCAACGGCAAGATCAGCCGAAACCTGGTTGACGTAGGCAACCTGGTCGGATCCGGAGAAAACACGTTGCTCACGTCAATCGTGACAATGGATCCGATCTATGTCTATTTTGATGCCAGTGAGCGTCTCTGGCTGCAGGCTTTAAAGAAAAAAAGATCACCCACTGATAAAGATCCACTGCAGGTGCATGTAGGACTCTCGGATGAAGAGGGCTATCCGCATACCGGGACGATCGACTTCGCCAATAATAAAATTGATCCGGGCACCGGCACCATTCAGGTCAGAGCGGTCCTCGAGAATAAAGAGGGCTATATGTATCCCGGCTTGTATGTCCGTGTCCGGGTTTACGGCGATCCGATTCCCAACGCAGTACTGGTACAGGATGTCTCGATTGGTACAGACCTGGCCGGGAAATATCTGTTGATTGTGGGGAAAGATAATATCGTTGAGAAAAGACAGGTTGAAATCGGCCAACTGGATAACGGCATGCGGGTGATTCTGAAAGGGATCAAACCCGGAGAAAAATATATCGCGGAAGGTATCCAGCGTGCCCGACCCGGTCGCCCGGTCACGATTACCAATAAACAAGCTCCCGCTGGCCAGCAGGCAAAAGGTGGTCAGCAGCAAAAAAATAAACCAGCTCAACAGAAGGCGAACCCCGCCACTGGACCAAAGAAAACCGGTGCTACACCGAGCAAACCAGCTGCTGCTCCTGATCAACAGCAGAACTGAACCGCTTGTGGGGCCATTTAGTTTTATTCTCTGCTTGCCTGACTGAATATTTAAACGAAACGGACGACGATGTTTTCCCGGTTTTTTATCTATCATCCGATTTTTGCCAGCGTGATTTCGATCGTCATCGCCATCGTTGGTGCGATTTCACTCCCGCTGTTACCCGTGGAACTCTTTCCGGATATTACTCCACCCACGGTCGCCGTCACCGCTACCTATCGTGGGGCGGATGCCCAGGTGGTCGCAGATACGGTTGCCACTCCCATCGAAGAGCAAGTTAACGGTGTGGAAAACATGCTTTACATGTCTTCCAGCAGTACCAGCGACGGCAACATGACATTAACTGTCACGTTCGATGTGGGCACCGATCTGGATATGGCGAACGTACTGGTACAGAACCGCGTTGCGATTGCCAACCCGTCACTGCCTGAAGACGTCAAACGGGAAGGGGTGACGACCAAAAAAAAATCGACCAACATGACGCTGGTGATTGCCCTCAATTCACCTGATGAAACGTTTGACGAACTGTATCTGAGCAACTACGCCTCGATTAATATTAATGATGAATTAAAACGTATCGACGGGGTCAGTGATGTCAATGTCGTGAATGCCAAGGATTTCGGCATGCGGATCTGGCTGGACCCGAATCAGCTCGATACCCGGAATATCACCACGACCGATGTGGTCGATGCACTCCGGCAGCAAAACGTCCAGGTGGCCGCCGGTTCGATTGGTCAGGAACCTAACCCCGATAACCAGGATTTTCAGCTGACAGTGACCACCCTCGGGCGACTGACCGATCCCAAACAGTTTGCCGACATCATTATCAAAACCGGGGAAGAAGGGCAGATCACACAAATCAAGGATGTGGCCCGTGTCGAGTTGGGAGCACAGAGCTATTCTGGTTATTCGCAGCTGGATGGAAAGCCCGCGGCGTTAATTGCCATCTATCAGCTTCCGGGGGCGAACGCGCTGGATGTGGCCGAGAAGTCACAAAAAGTGATGGAGCGGCTCAAAAAAGACTTTCCTAAAGGTCTCGAATATTCCGTTCCCTACAACTCGACCGAGTTTGTGAATGCCTCGATTGATGAAGTGGTCAAAACATTATTTGTGGCACTTGCCCTGGTGTTCGTCACCATCTTTGTCTTCCTGCAGGATTTCCGCGCCACGCTGATCCCGGCGGTCACCATCCCCGTCTCACTGTTGGGCACCATGGCTGTCATGCTGGCGATGGGCTATACCATCAATACACTCTCACTGTTCGGAATCGTGCTCGTCATCGGGATTGTCGTCGACGATGCCATCGTGGTCGTCGAAAACGTGACCCGTATTCTCGATACCGAAAAGTGTTCTCCTAAAGAAGCGACTGCAAAGGCGATGGTCGAAATTACCGGTCCGGTGGTCGCGACGACCCTGGTGCTGCTGGCGGTCTTTGTGCCGACTATGGTGCTCCCGGGGATTACCGGTCGTCTCTATCGTCAGTTCGCTTTGACCATCTCAATTGCTACCTTGTTTTCCTCTGTCTGTGCCTTAACCCTCAGTCCCGCGATGTGCGGCATCATGCTGCGTCAGACCCGCGAGCGGCGCGGTTTCTTCTTCCGTTGGTTTAACTGGTGTTTCGATCATTCATTGAATCTCTACATGAAAATCGTCAAAACCTGTGTCCGGCGTGCGTTTATTATGTTGATCCCGATGCTGGTCATCTTTGGTGCCACCGGAGTCGGTTTCATGTCGGTGCCGGGGGGCTTCCTGCCGAACGAGGACCAGGGTTACATCTTCGTGAATACACAGCTGCCCGATGGTGCCGCCCTGAACCGCACGCGGGTCGTACAGAATCGCATTAACAAACTGGCCGCGGATCTCCCCTCAGCGACGCACGTGATTACCATGGGCGGCTTTTCGATGTTGAATAACTCGAATGCCTCCAACTATTCCACGACGATCATCGCCCTGGAAAACTGGGACAAACGACAGTCTCCCGATTTGCACGTGTTTGCCCTGGTGCCTCGTTTGCAGAAGGAACTGGCCCAGATTCAGGAATCGATCGCCTTTGCCTTTATCCCACCCGCCATTCAGGGGCTGGGTAATGCGGGCGGATTCCAGATTCAGATTCAGGACCGTAGTGCCGCCGGCATGGATGTCCTGCAGATGGCCACCACCGATCTGATGGACCGCGGGAACTCCGACCAGGTGGTCCGGGGACTGAATACGAGTTTCAGTGCCACGGTTCCCCAGATTTATCTGGATATCGACCGCGAAAAAGCGATTAAGATGGGGGTTCCCCTGAATTCCATTTTCGATACCCTGCAGGCCGAACTCGGTTCGACTTATGTGAACGACTTCAACCTCTTCAACCGTACATTCAAAGTGATGGTCCAGGCGGATGAGGATTATCGCAACAAAGTCCAGGATATCACCCGCTTGAAAGTCCGTGATCGACGGGGCAGTATGGTTCCCCTGCATACCCTGGTCAAAGTGAATAACTCCGCCGGTCCCCAGGAAGTGGATCACTACAATCTCTATCCGACTTCTGCGATTACAGGGAACCCTGCGCCGGGGTACAGTTCCGGGCAGGCGATTCAGCGGATGCAGGAACTCTGCAACGAAGTCCTGCCGGAAGGCTTTGGTTACGAGTGGACCGGAATTGCCTATCAGCAGATTGAAGCGGGGAACATGGCGCCGTTCATTTTTGCGATGGCGTTGGTCTTTGTGTACCTCTTTCTGTGTGCTCAATATGAAAGCTGGTCCATCCCAATCTCGGTGATTCTGTCAGTACCTCTGGGAATCTTTGGTGCGATTTTCGCGACGATGCTACGGGGTATGGATAACAATATCTATACCCAGGTCGGTTTCGTGCTGCTGATTGCACTGGCCAGTAAAAACGCGATTCTGATTGTGGAATTCGCAAAGCTACAGCGTGAAGCAGGCAAGTCGATTCGCGACGCCGCCGTCGAAGCCTGTCACCTCCGGTTCCGTCCGATTCTGATGACTGCTTTCAGTGCCATCCTGGGGGCCATTCCGCTGGCCATCGCCTCGGGAGCCGGGGCCGCCAGTCGACAGGCACTGGGGACCGCGGTGGTAGCTGGTCTGACTGCAGCGACCATTTTCGGAGTGGTGATGGTACCCGTAATGTATGTGATCATTCAGATCATCAGCGAATGGCTCAGCAGCACCAAACCGGAAACGAAGCCAGAAGGACCGACGGAGTCGGCTCCCGCATCGAGCTAAGAACCGGTCACAGTCTGTATTGAATTCCTTACTGGAACCCGCGTTGTCGACTGGCTTCGTACAGCAGGATTCCTGCAGAGACCGCCACATTTAACGATTCGGTCTGCCCCTGTTGTGGAATCCGGATCAGATGCGAACAGGCAGCGATCAGTTCCAGATGCACGCCGGTCCCCTCGTTTCCCACGATCAATGCCGTGGGCTGCTGAAACGCATAGTCCACCAGCGTCTCCTCCGCCTGCATTGCTGTGCCCAGCACGTTGATGTTGTCCGCTTTCAACTGCTGGCAGAAGGCGACCAGATCCGGGACCTGAGCCAGTGCAATATGATTGACGGCGCCGGCCGAAGTGCGGCAGACCAGGCTGGTCACATCGCACTGTTCCTGCGAGCCGATGAAAATCGCATCCGCGCCCAGGATCTCCGCAGAGCGGATGATGGCCCCGAAATTATACGGATCCTGGATCCGATCCAGAATTAAATACAGGGGCGTATCCGTGTTTTGTGCCAGCACCTCTTCAGCCGCAGCATAGGGAAACGGCGCCATTTTGGCGATCATGCCCTGGTGGTCGCCCGCGCGGGATTTTTGGGTGAGTGTTTTGTCAGTGGTGACGATGACCGGAACTGATAACTGGGCAGCACGGGTCTCCAGTTCTGCGATCTCTTCAGCAGGTAGTTTCTCTGACAGATATAATTCCCAGATCTTCCAGAAGCCGGCAGACAGCGTTTCTCTGACCGCATTTCGGCCCCAGATCCAGCATTTCTGGTGGTTTCCCAGCAGAGGCTTACTTTTCTTTACTTTAGAATGCTTTCCGACCATAGGAATTCTTTGTAAGTTTGATTATTCTATAATCCATCACTTCGCAGTGGATAATGACTGTTGCTGCGATTTGACCAAAACTGGTATCCTGTTGCAGGAATCGGTTTTAGTGGGGCCACAACGCTCGCATCTTAGCGGATTGCATAAACTCTCTCCACTCTGAATCACATCACTGTCAGTCGAACACTGAAAGAGATCGAGGCGAACATTTTGTCCGGAAATCCAATTATCTATAAATCGTACGAGTGGGAACGCCTGCGAATTGCCTCCCGTTTCAATGCCAGTTTGATGGATCATCTGCGCCCGTATGTCAAACCGGGGATCTCCACGGATGAAATCAATCAGGTGGTTCATGAATATACGGTTTCGCATGGCCACACTCCCGCCACTCTGGGCTATCACGGCTTTCCCAAGAGTTGCTGTATCAGCATCAATGAAGTCGTCTGTCACGGTATTCCCGATGAGACCGTGCTGAAAGAAGGCGATATCGTCAACGTCGATATCACCAGTATCGTAGATGGCTGGTACGGGGATCAGTCGGAAACGTTTCTGGTCGGTGAGGTCACCGACGAAGCCCGCAAACTGGTTCAGGCGACCTTCGATTCCCTGTTTCTGGCGATTAATGCCATTCATCCCGGCTCCAGCGTGATCGAAATTGGCGAAGTCATTTACGATTACGCTACTGAACTGGGCTATGGCGTCGTCCGTCAATATCAGGGACATGGCATCGGGCGCGAATTCCACACCGATCCCGGAATTCCCCATTATCCGGTCTCCGGTTCCGAACGCGATCTGCTCCTGCCAGGCATGTGTTTTACGATTGAACCGATGCTGAACTCAGGGAGCTGGAAGACCGTCGAAGACCGCAGTGATGGCTGGACCGTACGCACCAAAGACGGCAAGCTCTCGGCCCAGTTCGAACATACGATTCTGATGACCGACGCGGGGCCGGAAATCCTGACCCTCACCAAAGAGGGGCCGCAGCCGGGACACCGTTTCTAAACATCTCCGGCCTGAATCTGTAATACTGCGACGTTCAGTCTGCGCGATTTTTATCTCAGATCTGACACTCAGCAGGAGGCCTGCGCTTGCAACCAGAGGAAACGGCAGGGTATGGTAACAATTACTTAACATTGTTACTGATATGGCCTCGCGATCCTTTGCACACGATCAGGTATGGAGTTGAGATGATGCGATCCTTCCTGCTGCCGCTGTTGTTCCTGCTGATTACCGTTTCCGGATTTGCTGAAGAGAAAAAGCTGGACTGGGTCCAGGTGACCGAAAAAGCGGACTGGCAACCTCGAGATTCGCAGGGGGAACTGGTCTATCGAGATCAGCTCTGGATCTTTGGCGGTTGGTTCAATTCCTATGAAGCCCCGCCGCGGGACGTCTGGAAATCCAAAGACGGGAAGCACTGGACTCCGGTCACAAAGAAAGCGCCCTGGATCCACAGCGATCTGCCGATGACGGTCGTCTTCAAAGACAAAATGTGGCTGATGGGGGGCTGGTATAACGGGCGGCTGCCCGGGCATTCCGCCGGTAATCAGGTCTGGTCATCCACCGATGGGAAACACTGGGACCTCGTGGCAAAAAAAGCAGCCTGGACGCCCCGCCTGGCCGCAGCACTGGTCACCTTTAAGGGCAAGATGTGGTTGCTCGGCGGTACTGAGAACTACTACTTTGGTGATCAGAAGAGTCTGAAAAACGATGTCTGGTATTCCTCAGACGGGAAAGAGTGGAAGCTGGCCACCGAACATGCCGGCTGGTCGCCCCGGGCCTATCATCAGGCCGCGGTATTGAATGACCGCATCTACGTGTTTGGCGGCGGCAATTACACGCCCGAATATCACGCCAACAACGACGTCTGGAGCTCGGCGGATGGAATTCACTGGCGACAGGAAACCGCCCACGCCCCCTGGCACGAACGGTTATGGTTTTCGTCTGTCGTTTACCGCGATCGCATCTGGGTCATCGGTGGCTGGTCCAATAATCCCTCGACCAACAAACAGGATGCCTGGTATTCGCAGGATGGAAAAAACTGGACTGAGCTGAAGTCCGGCGTTGTCTGGAAAGAGCGACACGAACATTCGGCGTTTGTCTTTAAAGATAAAATCTGGATCGCCGGCGGCCATGCTCAGCCATTGAACAGTCAGGTCTGGACACTCTATGTGCCCCCCAACTGGTTTGACGGTCAGAAACAGAGCGTCTCCAGTCACTCTGATTTTCCCAAAACCATGACAAAGCTGAAAGCAGGTGAACCGGCGAAGGTCGTCTGTTTCGGTGACAGTGTCACCGGCGTCTATTATCACACCGGCAGTCGTCGGGCTTATACCGATATGCTGGGCATCGCTCTCGAAAAAGCGGTACCCGGCTCCAAACCCGAGATGATCAATGCCGGCATCAGCGGACACACGACCGTGAATGCCCTGTCGCGTATCGAGCGGGACGTACTCAAGCATCACCCGGATCTGGTGACGGTGATGTTCGGTCTGAACGATATGACGCGGGTGCCGCTGGCAGACTATGAAAAGAACCTGCACTCGATCCTCAAGCAGTGCCGTGATGTAGGGGCAGAGGTCTTGCTCTGTACGCCCAATGCTGTGATTACCACAGGCAGCAGGCCGACTGAGAAACTGATCAAATATTGTGATGTGGTCCGTAAGGTCGGCAAAGAGCTGAACGTCCCCGTCTGTGATGCGTACGAGCAGCTCACAGTACTCAGAAAGAAAGATCCGCTCGCCTGGCGGTTGCTGATGAGCGATGAGATCCATCCCAACATGGCGGGACACAAAAAACTGGCAGAGTTGCTGGCGGAATCGATAACCGGAAATTCGGTCTCACTGGCCGACGTGAAGCCGCCAACACTGGCGATCCCGCGCTCACAGAGTCTGATCAAAGCAAAACGTCCGATCAAAGTCATCGCGATGCCCCCCCTGGATCAGTTGATTCAAAAGGCGGCACAGGAAGTCGCCCCGGATGCGAAGCTGGAAGTTACCACCTGGGAAACAAAAGGAAAAACACGTAAGCAGATCGAATCTGATGCCGGAAAACTGGTTCGACCGGGCAAACCGGATCTGGTCCTGCTGGCAATTCCCCGTGATGCGAAAGCCGAATCGCAGGAAGATTTTATCCACAGCTTGATGTGGACGTTGAATTTTTCGCTTAATTTCGGCAAGGGAGGCTGGGACTGTGTCGTCTTCCATCCGGATGTTTTCGATCCGGACCACCCCGATCCCGCTCACGATGAGCTCACCAGACAACTGGTTCTGGGACAGGATCTGACGCTTGTTGATCGACCTGCGGGAGAGCAGAAGACAGCAGAAGAAATCCTCAAACATTGGCTGAAATCGCAGCTCGATTGAACTTCCGTTATTAAAACACTTTGAATGCGGGATGAATAAGATGCAGGAACTCTCTCTGGGAAATCTGAATTACGAATTCAGTCGTGAGCAGGAACCGCGGCTCCGCGTGACCAGCGGCGAGACCATCCGTGTGGAAACCGAAGACGCTCTGTCCGGGCAGATCCGCAAAGCCGGGGATTGCCGGGATAAGAGCAAGGTCCCGTACAGCAATCCGGTGACGGGGCCGATTTTTATCGAAGGCGCTGAGCTCGGAGACACCCTGGCGATCAGGATCGAAAAGATCGAGTCCCGCGACGGTCAGTGTGCGACTTACACGGGAAATCCCAAACAGCTCTGCCAGTGGCTGGGAACCGATGTGCCAGGTGGTTCCCATGTCTGTCCGATCCGTGACGGGCTGGTCTACTGGAGTGATGAGATCGCCATCCCCTATCAGCCGATGTTGGGCTGCATCGGCACCACACCCGCTTACGGCATGCCCAGTACGATGCCCGCTGGCCCGCATGGCGGGAACATGGATATCCGCGAAGTGACCGAAGGGAACACACTCTTTCTCCCGGTTTTCGTCGACGGCGCATATCTGTATCTGGGAGATGCCCATGCCGCGATGGGGCAGGGGGAACTCTCTGCAACGGGGCTGGAGATGGCCTCGCAGACCACATTGACGATTGAACTACTCAAAGGTAAAACAATCGCCGGCCCCCGGATTGAGTCGCCGGACGAACTGATTACTGTCTCCAGCGGCACACCGATGGAGCGCGCCACCGCGGATGCGTTTGCCCAGATGATTCTCTGGATGGAAGCCGAACATGGCTGGAATCGCTGGCGGGCCTACGACGTATTAACGCATGTGGCGGAAATTTCGATGGGTTACTACGAAGGCGGCGGTCTGGCCGTCAAAATTGCGAAAAAGTATGTGGCTCACCCCTCTTGATTCAGACTTCCATTCGAATGTGATTTAAAGCGACTCTGACGAACGATTCTCCTTTTTGTGACGGAACCGGATGCATGCTTATCGGATATGTCAGCGATGAAAATTATAGCGCCTTATTTGATGTCGCGATCGAGTTTCAGTCGGACGGGCAGTTTTTCAGTACGCGTTCTACTGCCTCGGGGGCTGTCATCCTGGATCTGCCGGAAGGGGAATACACGGTCATCTTGCAACATACCGACCATTGTCCCAAACGCGTACAGATGCAGGTCCGGGCTGGACAGATTTATCAGTTTCGTCTGTTGTCCAAAAAATTGTTTGGCTTTGCCTGGCCGCGTTGCGTGAAGGCTGGGGAAGCTTCCGAGTTTCGTGTGCATTCCACGTCCGAATATCAAGTGGAACTCTGGCGGTACGGCAAGGAGAAAGAGTATATCCGACGCATCGGCACCTTTGACGATCATGCCCCGCTGGCCAATCTGCAGATCACTCCTGACGGTGATTACACACAGGAGGGAGTGAACTGGAACGATATCGGTTACCGTGGTGCCGTGCAGCGCCAGTCAGTCACCTCACCGGAGCGTTCCGGCCTGTATATGTTCCATCTGCGGAATCAGTCGGGAGATCATTTTACGTTTCCCTGGGTGGTGGCCCCTGAGACCCCACAGTCGGACATCGCGATTCTGGCCAGCGATTTGACCTGGAATGCCTACAACAATTTTGGCGGACGGAGCAATTATCTGAACCCGGATGGCTTACCCGCAACGCCCACCGTCAACAGTCGCCAGGAATTGAGACGCTATCTGAAGCCTTCGTTCGGTGTCTATTGTGTTGAGGAATATCCTCCCCTTTCGCTGGAACGACCGCAGCCTTATCTGCACATTGATCTGGATGAGCAGTTGCGGGATCCGATCTACAGCCGGATGGGGTGTGGTATGTTGCATTCCGAATGGCGGCTCCTCGGCTGGATGGAAGAACAGGAACTCTCATACGACTATTACAGCGAAACACAATTCCACCTGGGAACACTCCCGCTTGACGAATACAAGGTGCTCATCCTCAGTTCGCATCCCGAGTACTGGTCGAAGCAGATGTACGATCGGCTGAAAACCTGGGTCTTTGAATCCGGCGGACGGTTAATCTATCTGGGAGGGAACGGACTGAACTGCGAAGTCGAATTTTTGGATGACGAACGCATCGTCTATCACAACACTGACTGTACCAGCTGGTGCGGTGTGGCCATGGATCCGCCGATTCCCGAATCGGAATCGACCTATGAGAGCCGTTATCACGCGCGACAGGAGTCAGAAGCGAATTTGCTCGGAGTCGTCTTCTCGTTTGCCGGGATTATGACCGGAGCACCTTATAAAGTCATCGATGCCGATCACTGGGCTTTGGCCGGGACGGATCTGAAACAGGATGATCTGTTTGGCACCGAAAGCCAGCACATGCGAATCCCCGGCGGTGCGTCGGGACATGAGACGGATAAGATCTCGCCCAGTTCACCCCCGCAAGTACACCTGATTGCGCAGGGGACGAATCCGGATCAGGGGGGAGCAGATATGATCCATTACCAGACCGATTCGGGGGGAGAAGTCTTCTCCGTCGGCTCCATCTGCTGGATCACTTCCATGCTGGTCGACAAAAACGTTTCGCGGGTGACGCGGAATGTGATCGATCAATTTACAAAATCAGAATGAAAATGTGTGCGGAACTGTTTCTGAATGGTTCTGCCGTTAAGATAAGTTTTGTTTCAGTTATCTGAATTGCACAGGAAAATCTCTGTTATGAACTGGATGACTCGTTTGAAGAATCTGAAATTCCCTGGTTTGGTTTGTGCTTTGTACGCCTGCATGACTGGTGCCTTGTTGCAGGCAGGGCAGCCAGCGGATAAAAAGGCAGAGTCGGCCCGCACGGTTGAGTGGGTTCAACAGGCGGGGGGCATCAAGCATGATAAAATCCGGGGGATTACCGTCGACGCCGCCGGAAACTGCTATGTGACCGGAGAATTTACCGATACCGCAGAATTCGGAGATAAGAAAGTCACCAGTAAGGGGGGCATGGATTTTGTACTCGCCAAGTACAGTCCTGCAGGCAAGCTGCTCTGGATCCAGACTGCTGGGGGCAGCAAAATCGACCGCGGCTATGCGGTGGCCGTCGATAAAGCCGGCAATGCTTTTGTGACCGGTCATTTTCAAAGTCCCGTCTTTCAGATCGGCGATCAGATGCTCCACAATCAGGGGGACTACGATTACTTCATCGCCAAGTACGATCCGGACGGCAAGCTGGTCTGGGCTCAGAGTGCCGGCGGTAAAGGCTATGATTATGGGCATGGCATTGCCGTCACGCCAGCCGGAGACTGCTGTGTTGCCGGCTCCTTTGCAGGCGATGTAACGATCGGCGATGTCAGCGCTCCCAATCCAAAGGGGCGTTCACTGTTCGTGGCGAAATATGACAACAACGGCAATCTGCTCTGGGCGCAGCTGGCAGGCAATGGACGCGGTGCAAGTGGCCATCAGATCGGCGTCGATCGCATCGGTAACTGTTACGTTTGCGGTTACATTACCGGGCTGGTGGAACTCGCAGGTCAGCAGGTGGGGACCGACACTACAGTGCAGGATATTTTTCTGGCCAAGCTCTCGCCGAACGGCAAACTGGTCTGGTCGGTCAATTCGGGAGGTCAGGCAAATGGCCTGAGTACCGGCGTGGCTGTGGATAGTCGCGGCAACTGTTACATCACGGGCATGTTTAAAAATGAGGCCCGCTTTGGGAAAACGGTCATGAAAAGCAAGGGAACGCATGACATTTTCGTGGCCCGGATCAACGCTGATGGCACTCCTGCCTGGGCCTGTACCGGGGGCGGAGAGAAGATCGACTACGGTCTGGGAATCGCCGTCGATCAGCACGATAACTGTTATGCGACCGGCGAATTCAGTGATGAGGTTCACTTCCAGGGCCGACATCTGACGAAACTGGGAGGCCGGGATCTGTATATCGCCCGCTTTGCTCCCAACGGATCTCTCGACTGGCTGGAGATCCTGGGGGGCGATAAGAGCGATTTGAGCTATGCGATTGCCGTCGACCAGCAGGACAACTGCTATGTCTCCGGCGCCTTTTCACCTACGACCCGCTATCAGAAACATGAACTGAAAAGCCGGGGCAGTAACGACATCTTTCTTATCAAACTGAGTCAATGATATGATCGCACGCATGCTGTGGAGTCTCGGTATTCTGGTTTCCTGTTGTGCGTCCCTGTACGCGCAACAGGTTGATCAAGCAGCGTCTGCTGTAGACCTGCAGAAAGCGGGCACGCCACTGGCGGAAGCGCGGAGAAAAGCCATTCATGCACTCCCTTTTCATCGTCCCTTGAGCGATGAAAAACTCACGCAATGGCTGGAAATCAGCTCCCGGTGCACGATGGCAGAGTTTGAACTCTTCCTCGCGCCGCTGACACCACAGGAGCAGAAACTGCTCGAAGTCATCGAATCGAAGCCCGCACCGATCGTGAATCGACTCCATTTTGAGGATCTACGGGGCGTCTTGAAGCAGAAAGCACTGGTTTCGCTGCGGATTGAACAGCAGCGGGAACACGATCGTCTTTCACACACGACACCTGCAGTCGAGAATCTGTTGTACGGGGCCTTTGATGCCGTCTTTGCCAGTGTCGGACCGCCCCACGGTTCACCCCGTTATGGCGATGTGATTATCCACCTCAAAGATGCGGTACGGGAGAAGGGCTGGGCCACTCCCTTCAGCGGCATGCATTTCATGTATGCCATCCGGCATAAGGACGCCCGGAAAATGCAGGACCTGCTGGCGGACGGCAAGAAACTGCCCACCTCACCCTATAATCCCCTGAGTCTGGGGTTTAATGATCGACTGCATTTTGCCAATTATGTGGTGACCGAACAATACTGGAACCGAGCCCTCGCTTATCAGGCGATTCTAGTGCTGCGCAATCTGGATGATTCTCCCGCCAGTCAGAAAGTTCGATCACGTTTCTCCCAGATGCTCACGGAAAAAGATCCGCAGAAGTTCTGGAGCCTGTTTATTCCTCCGCGGGTCAAGCAGGGAACCGAGGAGGAAGAGGCTGCAGAAATTCCCTTCGGCTATCTGGAAGGGAAATTTGACGATCAACTCTCGATTCAGTTCTTTGAATCGATCGAAGTTGCGGCGGACAAACTGAACGAAGTCCGCAGCTGGCCCGAGGCGCAGCCATTTCTTTCGCTGATTAAGGCCAAAGCACCAGGCACTCCCTAGTTTCACGAGATCTCGTTTGGTCAATTTTGACCTGAAAAGCAAATCGTCTGGTTCAGTACCCTAACAGGAGAACTGAACATTATTTCCGTACATTGTGGCTGGCTGATTTCTCAGGCCTTGACAAACCTGTCGACAGTCGACACTCTGTAATTCAGTAGAAGGTTTTCAGGTCTGTTGGGAGGCCCTTTCTCCCGACAGGCATTGTACTTTCGTGAACAGGTAGGGAGTGTCGCATGCGTTCGAGGTCTCACCTTGCTGGTTTCTGTCTGCTGTTGATATGCGCGAAGACGTTCTTCGCTGTCGACTCCGTTGCAGCCCAGTCACAGAATCCGTTTACACAGTTGCAGTCGCGTTTTACGGAAAAGCAGCAGGCTGTGTTGAAGAAATACTGCCTGGATTGTCACAGTTCGGCTGACAGTCAGGGGGAACTCGATCTGCAGCGGTTCCACAGCGTGGCCGACATCCGCCGGGATGTCGTTCCCTGGCAACGGGTGGTGGAGATGCTCCGGGATGGGGAAATGCCCCCCAAAGAAGCCGACCCTCAGCCCACGACTGCAGAACTGAAATCCCTGCAGCAGTGGGTACAGTCGGTGCTCGATGCGGAAGCCCAGGCAAATGCCGGCGATCCCGGTCCGGTTGTGTTAAGGCGGCTGAATAACGCCGAGTTTACTTACACGATTCAGGATCTGACCGGCGTCCCTCTGCATCCGGCTCAGCAATTTCCCGTCGACAGTGCCGCCGGCGAGGGATTCACGAATGTCGGGAATTCGCTGGTGATGTCCCCCTCACTGGTACAGAAATACCTGGAAGCGGGCAAAAAAATCGCCAGTCATGCCGTCCTGCTGCCTGACGGGATCGAATTCTCCACGAAGACCACCCGCAGAGACTGGACCAATGAGAAACTGGCAGCCATCCGCGCGTTCTACGCACGCTATACCGAGAGCAAAGGGGCAACCGCAGTCAATCTGCAGGGAATCCGGTTTGAGACGAATGGCGGTGGGCGACTGCCCGTCGAAGCGTATCTCAAGGCGACCTTGAAAGAAAGAGCCGCTCTGCAGTCAGGAAAGAAGAGTCTGGCTATGGTCGCGCGGGAATATTCCTTGAATGAGAAATATCTGACGCTGCTCTGGCAGGCTTTGAATGACAAAACTTCCTCCGGAGTGCTCGATCAGATTCGGACTGTCTGGAGGTCAGCTCAACCAGATGATGTACCACGGTTAGCAGAGATGATTCATGAGTGGCAGCAGGCACTCTGGCGATTCACCACGGTGGGACACATCGGTAAAAAAGGGGGGCCCCAGGCCTGGCAGGTGCCGGTTCAGCCAGTCACCACAAGTCAGGAGCTGCGGTTCAAGTTACCCCCTGCGAAAGAGGGGGAAGCAATCACAGTCTATCTGGCGACCAGTACCGCCGGTGATGGCAATGAGGGCGATTACGCTGTCTGGCAGAATCCGCGTCTGATCATCCCCGGTCAGCGGGAATTACCTTTACGCGAGGTTCGGCAGTTCACAGCTTACCTGACCACGTACCGCCAGCGTCTGCTGGAGAGTACGGCGGCCTGTCTGAATGCAGCCCTGGAAGTGGAAGCGTCGAAGGAACCCATCGATCTGAACTCACTGGCAGCGAAACACAAAGTAGAACCGGCGATACTGGCTGCCTGGTTTGCCTGTCTGGGACTGGATGGGCGGAAGCCGACCATCGAAGGGTACATCACCAACCAGGCACAGAGTCTTCAGAATTATGATTTCGTCAAAGGCTGGGTTGGTGAGCACGCCTTGAGCGTGGTGGCGAATTCGTCCGACCTGAGCGTCCGGATTCCGGGAGAAATGCTCCCGCACCATGTTGCCGTGCATCCCACTCCGCAGCGCAGGGTGATCATCGGCTGGAAAAGTCCGCTGACCGGCACTGTCAATGTGAAGGGGACTGTCAGGCGGGCGCACATCGGTTGTGGTAATGGAGTCGACTGGCGACTGGAGTTGTGGAGGGGCGGTACACGGCAGATGCTGGCCTCAGGGGATGCGACGACGAAGCAGGCTTCTCCTGTTAAGCTGACAGAACCGCTGAAGGTCCGGACCGGAGATCTCCTGCTGCTTGGGATCGGGCCCCGTGAAGGAAATCACTCCTGCGATCTGACAGACGTCGATCTGACAGTTTCGCCCACTGCTCCAGGACAGGAAGCATGGAATCTCGCACGCGAAATCTCGGCTGACATTCTGGCGGGTAACCCGCACGCGGACCTGCAGGGAAACCAGGGTGTCTGGCACTTCTTCAGTGAACCCGATACGCCGGTCTCGCGTGTCGACGTACCTGCCGGGTCTCTATTAGCCCGTTGGCAGACCGCGTCTGACCTTGATCAACGGAAACAACTGGCGGATGAATTACAGCAGTTGCTGACAGGGGGAGCGGATCAGCTGCCCGAGAACGCGCCGGACCGCAGGCTGTATCAGCAGTTTACTTCCTTCAGCAGCCCCGCCTTTCAGGAACTGCGTAACCAGTATCAGGCGGGGCAGAAACTGGAAACAAATCTGCCCGATGAAAATACATACGGATTGGATCCTCAGTTATTCGGAAAACATCCTTCAGGTATGCCACTGGAGCCGACTTCACTTTGTGTGCAGGCTCCTGCGGTTATCAAAGTGACTCTACCTGCTGGCCTGGTGGCAGGGGCGGAACTGGCAGCAACCGGTTCCCTGCACGCGCCGACCAGTGCGCAGGGAACCGTTCAACTGAAAGTCACGACCGAGAAACCGGAGTCGCTGACCAATCTGCACGCAGGGGCCTTTCAGAGCGGCGGTAAGAAAGCGACCTGGTCTGACGGCGAAAAACCGGTGATTCCGATTTCGCCGGTAGTGATCAGTGAAAACAGTCGTGTTAAGGAGCGGGTTCTGGCCCAGTTTGCGGAGTTCCGCAACCTGTTTCCTTCCGCGCTCTGTTATACCCGCATCGTACCCGTCGACGAAGTGGTCACCTTAACTCTGTATTATCGGGAAGACGATCATCTACAGCGGCTGATGTTAAACCAGCACGAGATCGATGAATTGAACCGGTTGTGGGACGAGTTGCATTTTATCAGCCGCTCACCTCTCAGACAGGTCGATGCCTACGAACAACTCTGGCAGTTTGCGACCCAGGACGCCGACCCGAGTGCCTTCACTCCGATGCGTGAGGGAATCATGAAACAGGCAGACGCATTCCGCAAACGCCAGTCACTAACAGAGCCCGTGCATGTCCAGGCCGTGCTCGATTTTGCCGATCGTGCCTGGCGCCGTCCCTTGAGTTCCGCAGAACAGACAGAGCTCAAAACCCTGTATGCCCAATTAAAGCAGCAGAAACTTTCGCATGAAGAAGCGATCGAGATGCTACTGGCGCGGGTGCTGGTCTCTCCCGTCTTTCTCTACCGGACCGAAGAGGCACCTGCCGGAATGAAACCGGTCCCTGTCTCTGACCGGGAGCTGGCATCCCGTTTGAGTTATTTTCTCTGGTCTTCGTTGCCCGATCAGGAACTGCGTACCTTGGCGGACAAAGGCAAGCTCAGTGATCCCACGATCCTGAAGCAACAGGTACAGCGAATGTTGCAGGACCCCAAAGTCAGACGGATGGCCATTGAATTTGGCTGCCAGTGGCTGCACGTGCGAAACTTTGATCAGTTTGACGAGAAAAGCCAGCAGCATTTCCCACAATTCCACGAACTGCGCGGTGACATGTATGAAGAGGTGATTCAATTCTTCACCGATATCCTGAAAGAGGATCGCTCGATCCTGGCGATTCTGGATGCGGACTACGCACTGGTGAATCAGCGGCTGGCAGAATTCTATGGGCTGCCCGGCGTGACAGGAGAGGACTGGCAGCGAGTGGCAGGGGTGAAACGACATTCCCGGGGAGGCATCCTGGCGATGGGAGCCACGCTCTCAAAGCAGGCGGGTGCTTCACGGACCAGTCCGATTTTGAGAGGGAACTGGGTGTCGGAGTTTCTGCTGGGGGAAAAGTTGCCCCGTCCTCCGAAAAATGTTCCGATCCTGCCGGAGGAAGTTCCCGCGAACCTGACCGAACGGCAGTTAATCGAACAACACAGTGCGGATCCCGCATGTGCAAAGTGTCATCAGCGGATTGACGGCTTCGGATTTACGCTGGAGCAGTTTGATGGGATCGGACGATTGAGAAACAAAGACGCCGGGGGGCATACGATCGATGATGCCTCGGTCTTACCTGATGGCACGAAGGTCAAAGGCATCGCCGGTCTGCGGAATTATCTGCTGAATGAGCGGCGATCCGATTTTCTGCGGGCGTTTAACCGGCGTCTGCTGGGATACTCCCTGGGACGATCCGTGCAGCTGTCGGATCAACCCCTGCTGGAGCAAATTGAGCAGCAACTCCCGAAAGTGGACTATCGGATTTCAACGGCGATTGAGGCGATTGTTCTCAGTCCCCAGTTTCGGATGATACGTGGTGCGGAGCAGCAGAGCCTCAGTCAATTGCAGGCGGACTAAACGGTAAGAAGTTGTTAAGATAACGAGTGAACTGGATATAAAAGACGCATTCAAGCCATTCAAGGAGTCTACAGATGGGTGCTTTTTTGACGAGTCGACGAACCATGCTGCGTGGCCTGGGAGTGACGATGGCGTTGCCCTGGCTGGAATCACTGCGAGTCTGGGGAGAAGAAGCGGGAACGAACGCAGTTCGGGGAGAAGCTCCGATTCGTTTTGCCGCCCTGTTTTCCGGGAATGGATTTCATCGCGAGCACTGGTGGGCGAAAGGGAGCGGAAAAACAATGGAACTGGGCAAGGTCCTGGAACCCCTGCTGCCGCACCGGGAAAAACTCCTGTTCATCCAGGGGCTGTATAACGAAGAGGCGCTGAAAGGCAATATCCATAGTTCTCAGACCGGGAACATTCTGAGCGGAGCCCCGCTGGAAGCCGGGGGAGGAATTCGCAGCGGGATCAGCATCGACCAGATGCTGGCCCAGCATTATGGCCAGACGACAAAAGTGCCCAGCCTGGTACTCGGGTGTGAAAAATCAAATCCGTCCGTCCACAAAAACTATTCGATGCTTTACAGCAGTCACATCTCCTGGAGTTCACCCACAACGCCCACTCCGCTGGAAGTCTATCCCGCTTTGGCCTTCGATCGACTCTTCCGCAAAGATGCCAGCAAAAGCGATCAGAGCGTGCTGGATGCGGTGCTCAGTGATGCCCGGGATCTGCGGCGCGGGATCAGTCGCAGCGATCGCCAGAAACTGGATGAGTATCTCAACTCGGTGCGGGAAGTGGAACAGCGGATTGACCGGGCCGGGCAGCGTGGTGAATTACAGGGTTGGCGACCGACCCTGGAAAAACCGAATCTGCCTCGTCCCGCAGACGGCATACCGCAGGATATCGCCGAGCACATGCGGCTGATGTGTGATATCCTGGTGCTTGCTTTCCAGACCGACGCGACCCGTTTCTGTACTTTAAAACTCAATAACGATCATTCATCCCTGAGGTTCCCCAATCTGGGCGTGGATTACATGATCCATCACCTGCTGTCGCATCAGGAGTCGGACGACTGGCTCAAGGTCAATCAATTCTTCCTGGAGCAGGTGGCCTATATCGCAACAAAACTGGATGCGGTCCAGGAAGGCGAACGGACGGCCCTGGATAATACCATGCTGATGTACTGCAGCAGTATGCTCACCGGAAGCCATGATGCGACCAAACTGCCGGTCGTCATTCTCGGTCGAGGCGGAGGAAAGCTGGAAACTGGAAGGGTACTCAATTACCTGGGCAAATCGAACCGGAAGATGTGCAGCCTGTATCTGTCGTTGATGGATCGTTATGGGTTGCATCTGGATCAGTTTGGGGACGCAACCGAGCGTCTGGCAGAAGTCTAAACAGGAATCTTGTTATGAGTGTTGATCAATTTTCTGCCGGTGGTTCAACCGGCCAGCCGAAACTGAAACGCCAGACTTTGACGCAGGCTGTCGAGGCCCGGTTGCGCGATGAGATCATTCAGGGACTGCATGAACCGGGAACCATGCTCAGCGAACCGGTACTGTCGTCTGCGTTAGGCGTCAGCCGTTCCCCGGTGCGTGAAGCACTGCTGATTCTGGAACGGGATGGCATCGTCGAGTTTGATGAGCGTGGTCGTACCCGCGTGGCCACGATGACCGCCGCTGATTTTGAAGATCTGTACCTGCTCAGGCTGGCGGTCGAGCCAATGGTGGCGGTCCATACAGCGGCTGAAGCGACTGCAGCCGACTACGCGGCACTGGAAGCAAATATTGCCACGATGCAGAATTCGACCAGTGTCGCTGAGATCAGTCAGCTGGATATTGAATTCCATGGGCTGCTGGTTGCAGCCAGTCGCAGGCCACGGTTAATCGCGACCTGGCGATCTCTGCGTCCCTCCCTGGAATTATGGCTGGCTGCATTGCATCGCCAGCACGAAAAGATCACTGGTCGTGTCAAAGAGATCACCATCGAAAGCCATCAGGAACTGATTGAAATCCTCCGCAAAGGAGACGGGGTGTCAATTGAAAAACTGATGCGCGGGCACATTGAAGGCTGGTACCAGTGGCTGCCGGAAATGCATGAACTTTCCTGATCACTGCGAAAGTCTCAGGGAGAGGGTGTCAGTAAGTAGTTTCAAGTTGTGAAGGAAAGTTTACATTACTGATTCACATGCTAAAGACAAGAAACGAGAGCTCCCGCTTCCGGTGCAGTAACAGGGATTGTAATTACGTCCTTGCAACGGTGCAACCTGATGTGTTGTAGTGGCTTAGGCTTGTCTGTATCTTCGCTTCTCTGTACCGCAGTCTCTCATTTTATCGACTCCTCTGCCGTTTCTTCCCGGTAGTGAAAATGGAACAGAAATTGCTTTTTATACAGGTTTCGAAAACAGGCACTGTTTTATTGGAAGACAATCCAGTGGGTTATGGCCGATGGATCTGTCGCTGAATGTGTCTGAAACTGGTTTGTTCCCATAGTGAAAAACTGATGTTGTATTGTTACTGACATCAGGTTCATCAGTTCGACGTGATTTCATATTGCCACTTTCTCAGCTGGAAGCCGTGCATGAGATTTCATTTGGAAAATATCAGATGTCAGTCAGTTCAGGCGATCGTTCGAGGTCGGGACCGTGCAGTCAGCAGTGAAAAAGAAAGAATCAGAATCTGCTGTTGAGCCAGTTGCCGTTACTGCGCGGGAGGGGCACGGGCATGTTGATACAGAGCTTCCTCAACGTACCTCGCCTGCAGTATGGTTTCTGGTTGCTGGAATCATACTGGCAGGACTCGTCTTTCGAGCTCGATTGCTGGATACTTTCTATCTGGATTTCGATGAGGCGATGCACTTTCAGGCGGCTCGAGAAACGAGTCTGAAAGATGTCTGGCTCGCCAGCAGAATTCATACACATCCTCCACTGGTATTTCTGTTCTACCATTTCTGGTTGAATGTGGGGGACTCTGAAGTGATTCTGCGGCTGCCTGCTCTGATCTTTAGTGGATCCGCATTATTTCTCGGATACCTCTGGCTGCGTGAAATGGTGGGGGAGAAACCTGCTCTGGTGGGACTCGTATTTCTCACCTTTTCCATGCCGATGGTTCATCTTGGTGCGCAGATGCGCTGCTACACTCTTCTCTTAACCTTTATTTTTGCAGCACTCTATTTTCATGAGCGGTTTTTACAGAGACATTCCCTTTCGGCCCTGATCATAAGTGTGGCCTGTCTTACTCTGGCCATGCTGACTCACTACAACACAGCCTGGTTTTTACTTGTCCTGGGGCTGTTAACGTTACTGCGTGTGTTCTCTGGAACATTACCCGGAAAGCTGGTGATAGTCTGGGCTCTCACACAGGTGGTACTTCTGGGAGTCTGTATGGCTCTGTATTTTGGTCATGTCCGCATATTTATCAATAGTGATACACAGGCTGACCTGTGGGACTTTTGGATCAGGGACAGTGATTACACCGTTCAGAATACTGAACCATGGAAGATCCCACTGATGCGTCTGCTGGAGTTTATTAAATTTACCGCTGGATTTATGGGGCTCCTGATTGCTGCTTGTCTCCTGCCAGGCGCAATCAGGTTGGGTAAAGTGGCCTACAAGCATTCGGGTTCTTATATCATCGCGATTGAGCGGGGGATGTTGATTCTGCTTCCGCTGCTGCTGGCCATGTTATTGTTTCAATTTCGCATTTACCCCCTGGGACATACTCGACATTCAATGTGGCTGATTCCTTTTGTGGCCCTGGGGCTATCAGCTTCTACATTATTTCTGTTTCAACACCGCGGTCTGTGGAAAAATGTGGCGCTGGCAAGTGTGCTGGGATTCTGGATCGTGAACTACACCGTCCCCATCATATTTAATTTCAAAACGACTCAGACACCTGAAGCAGCACATCGATTTGTCAGGTTAATCCAGGATACGGTTCCCGCAGGGGAGGTGATCCTGACAGATGAAAGTACCCGTAATGTACTGGAATATTATCTTGCTGGTCGCCAGGTGACACATGGGAAACAGCTTGAGGGAGGCTATAGCGAGTATCAGATGGGGAAATACCGCGTGGTGACGATCCCGAAGTTTCATTTTTTTATGTATCAGTTTCGAAAGGACTGGGACAGCTACCTGAACGTTTTCAAAGAGTCAGCAAAATCGCCAGTCTGGGTGGTTTATTTGGGATATGAAAGAGAAGAATTAAAACCAGAACATCTCTTTCCGCTCTTCCCGGCAGGAGAACTGACTAAGCAGGCTCATTACCTGGACAATCAGATTATGCGGATCCGTTTTCTATCTCCCGATTTCAAGTCTGTCAGGAAAGCAAACTCCGAGTCGGATTCCTGATCGAGAAACATTTTTTAAAAACAGGCTGTAACTGGCCCCGCAACATGCAAGAGTTAATTCCGACAGTTCGTTTTCTGATTTATGTTGTCGCTTATGAAGCGGAACAGCACCTCTACGATCTGTTTGAGCGGATTCCTTTCGAGCTGTTTAATCGGGAAGATATTCAGTTACTGGTGAATGATGCTGGCCCCTCAGGCAACGGTCCATTCTTACTGAAAAAATGGTTGATGGCTCATGAAATTTATAACGTCACTATTCTGAAAAATCGGATTGATCAAGGGTATGGGGGGAATCAGAAAATTGGTCTCCGCGTTGCCGTAGATGACGCATACAGTTGCCTGATTCTACTGGATGGTGACGGGAGCTATGCTCCTGGTCTATTGACAGAGTTGATAGAGACCTGGAGAGCATCAGAGCCGGATATCATCCTGGGATCGCGTAGACAACAGTCCAGACAGAGTGGTCATGCGGAGCAAAAACACGTTTATCAGACTGTGAGTGACAGGATATTAGATCGGTTTCAGAACTGGATGACCGGATTGAATCTGACGGACTATCAGACTGGCTGTCGAGCCTATTCAACAAAGTTCCTGAAAACCATTCCATTTGAGATCAATACCAATGACCTCCACTTTGACAGAGAACTTTTGTTGCAGGCGGCACATGTGGGAGCCCGTGTGCGGGAAATTGCGATTCCGCTGAACGATGACATTCAAATTAATCATGCCAGAGGATGGAAATATTCCTGGAACGCTCTGGTTGCCATAATTCAATATAAAATGCACCAGTGGGGCATACTCTGTTCTTTAAAGTTGAGGAATCATTCTACGGACCGGTATCGTGATAAAACTCTGGCAGATTACTCATCACATGCACTTGCTCTAAAGCTGTTGGAAAAGCGAGATGCCCACAAAGTACTCGATATTGGCTGTGGTCCGGGGTATGTGGCCAGCCAGTGTGAGCAGCGGGGAATAGAGGTGACCGGCATTGATTGTTCAAAACCCCGACCGGGTATGATGAGCAATTTTATATTCGCAGATCTGGAAAAGGATATTCTGTCCGTCACTCTGAGGGACTACGATACATTGTTATTACTGGATGTCATTGAACATCTGGCGAATCCAGAGGAATTTCTGCTGACTCTGCGAAATGAAAATGGGGAAAAGCGAGAAAAATCTCTGATGAGCTCTCAAGGCATTCAGACTGATCCAGTCTCGGGCAGTACCCTGGCAGACAGTGATCTGAGTCAACGAGATCTTTCCACCGAGGCAGAACAGGATCCTTTTGGAGAACAGGGGCATTTTACGGCATACCCGGAGATGCCCTCAGTGATCCTTTCAACGCCGAATGTTGCTTTCGCGGTGGTACGCCTGAATCTGTTGTGTGGACGTTTTAATTATGCTGAGCGGGGAATCCTGGATATCACGCACAAACGGCTGTTTACGCGTCGATCTCTATTACGGATGCTGCAGGACTGCGGATATGATATTGAGTCTGTCCATGCCGTCGGTGCTCCATTTTCAGCTGTGATGCCTGGTAGAACGGGAATATGTCTCGGCTGGATAGCCGGACTACTGGCAAAATTATGGCCAGCAATGTTTGCATTTCAGTTCATGGTGGAATGCCGCCCCCGTCCTGGTGTCAGGGATATATTAATGCATGCCATCAGAGTACACGACCGACCGTCTGGAACGGCAGGTCGAAATGCTGTATCCGATAACCAGCCTGAAAAACAGGAGAGGTTCGAGCAGTGACAGTATTTTCAAATCACGAAATGGTTGTTCCTGGGGATTGCGTTTGTGAATTCATCCCGTCATTCCATGGCCGTTTTACAGTATTTTTAATCATGTGCGTCTTGTTTCACAGAATGCCAGAGTAATATGAATCAGGAAAATCCCTTACAGGCGACTCGCTCTCTGAAGCTGCCGATACTGCTGTTGGTTGTCTTTGCAGGTTTAGCGGTAGCCCGATTCAATCAGTTTTATTTTTATAACCCTGACAGCGGCGATTATGTGCTGATGGCCCGAGGGCTGATCGAGCACCAGGAATACCGACAGTTTGATCGGCCGGGTGAGCCGTATTTCACGTTACGTCCACCTGGAATGTCAGTCCTGCTGATCCCTGCGGCGCTGATAGCGCCCTATGATGTGATTGCGGCAAAAGTGACAGTGTTGATCACGGCACTGTTCATGATCTGGATTTTCTACTCTTTCGCCTGGCGCCTGATTCAGAAAGAGGATCCAGAGCCGTCAGAGAATCGTTCCCCTCTGCAGTGGTCGGTGCTACTGGTCAGTCTGGTCTTATTGACCAATCCCTATATTTTGCTCTATTCAACCATCGTAATGAGTGAAATGCCCTTTATGGCCTGTACGCTGGCAGTGCTGTATCTGTTTTCGGCTGGCGATGAAAACTGGTCCCTGGGAAAACTGGCCTGCCTGACAGGATTACTGGTCTTCCTGCCATTCCTCAGGACCATTGGTGTTGCGATGATCCTGGCAGTCGGACTCTGGGCCGTAGTCAGTCGCAAGCGCTGGATCTGTCTGATCCCTGCGGGGCTGGCGCTGGGAGCCACAGTCCTCTGGATGATCAGGAACAGTCAATACAAGAGCATCAGTTACAGTTCCATTGCCGTTGAAGAAATGAAAAATTCGGGAATTGTTGGTACCGCCATCAGTATGCTGAATCGCCTGCTGGTCCATTTTGAGGGACTGTTCCAAAAGCTCTTTCCGGGAATGCCCGGAACCGTTCCTGAATACGGTGGGCTGCTCTCCGGCGAGTATCATTTTCTGCCAGGTTCCTCGGTTATCTATTCGCTGGCCAGCGTGATCGTGTTACTACTAGCCTTTGCCGGGATGCTCAAATGCTGGCAACGGGGGGGCGCCGTCAGCTTCCTGTATTTGTGCCTTTCCTTTGGGGTCTTGTCGCTCTGGCCGTGGATGCAGACTCGATTTTCCCTCCCCTTGTTACCCGTGGTGCTGGTCTTTGTTCCTGCAGGCCTGTTTTATATTGGAGAGTCTCTGCTGTGTCAGCGTGCTGTTTTGAAGAAAGTGCTCGCCGCAGGGGGGCTGGTGGGAGTCTTCTGTCTGCTGCTGTCACAATCCTGGGTGGATGCCAATCTGATCTCCACCAATCATCTGATGAAGACAGAGAGTGAAGAGGAACTGGCCAATGAAGACCTGATCATGTTTGCCAGCGATTTTGTCAAAGCGGGAGAGTGGCTCAACCAGCATACCGCTCCGCATGCGCGTGTGCTGACCAGACGGGGAGAAGTCTCCACCTCCAGTCATCGCTTTCAAAGACGCTTTTATTTTGAACCTTCCAATATCGAGCAGTTGCATCAGGCCATTCAGGCGATCGGTCCCTGTTACCTTGTCTCTTATGGGAAATACACGAATGACATGTTCCCCCGGTACCTGCTGGATGACGATCTGATTTACCGAATGACTCCCGTCTATGAAGAATCGGGAATTGTTGTAATTGAAGTAAAACCCAACTATGAGGGCACGGTCCGGGAACAGTATTTTCGGAAAGCAGAGTCAATGGAACTGGCAAGGAAAAGACTGGCACGCTACCCGCGCCGCATCTCCGTCTGCATGAATTATCTCAATCAGTTAATGAAAGCCGAAGAGTATGACGAGATTATTGCCTTTATTAGCGATCTTGAACTGCAGGGAATGAATGATGCCCGATTTATGGGGACACTGGGCTGGGCTTACCTGGGGAAACACGAGTACGACCGGGCTCTGGAAGAATTTGCCCGCGCCAGTCGGACACCGGGACAGAAACAGATCCGCAGCACGCTGGCCAGTGGGATTAAACTGGCACTGAAGCGGCAAAAAGCGGTTCGGGAGTCGCAGGGCAAAGTGCAATTCGAAAAGCCGGAGAGCTATTTAAAAATTGCTGCCAACATGTGGAAGCTGGAAATGTTCGACAAAACCGATCTGTATGCGCAAAAGGTGCTCGATTCGAAGTTGTCAACTCCTGCGGAACGGGACGAGGCACACGTCTGGCTGGCCCGGCTGGCGCTCATTCACGGGAAGACCGATCAGGCGGTCCAGGAATTGAATGCCGTGAAGGATTCGAACAACGAAGCAGCGCAGAACATACTGGAACGCATCAAACTGGAAAAAAATATCGCGGCTTCACTGGACAGTGATTCAGATTTGCAAAGTTCTAAGTTAAGCGAACCGATTCTGAAACTGGTCGCTTTGTACGAAGATCAGGGCGTACCCGGCAAAGCACTCGGGCTGCTGCAGCAGGCACATGCACGCCTTCCAGCAGATCAACCGATTCTGAAAGAACTGGCCCGGTTGCAGTTGTTTTACCACCTGCTGGATGCAGCGGAAGACAGCTATCGCAGCCTGCAGGCGGCGTCCCCTGAAGATCAGGACATTCAGGCGGCTCTGGAAAAAATCACGAAGTACAGAGAAACGCCTCGCTATTAGCTCTCCCCGGATTGCCGGGCATCTCGCACTGTGCAGGGAAACGCTGAAACCGGGAAGGTTGGAAGGCTATTCAGAATTTCCGCACTGCAGCGCCCCGGGATGCATGCCCGATCGTTGATTCGAAACCTGACTGCCTGCTCGCACCGATTTGATGAAAATCTGTAGAGAAAGAATCATAACTTCTGGCGAATTAAATACGATTATGCGAACATAAAGACAGGTCATGATCCGTGCCCGAGATAAATGCTGGTGAATGATTCTGTTGGGCCACAGGAACCGATGCACTACCTTTCTCAGCTGTTTCGCGTGCCGCACATTGACCTGAGATGATCTTCGTGAGCCCTGGGAGTTCGCTGCGAGGACTGAATTCCCGATTGAAAAGACCCTTTCTGGAGAATTGAAAATGCGTCGAGTTCTAATGGTTCTTTTACTGCTGGTTTCAGCGGGGCAGTTTGTCCATGCTGATGACGCGACACCGAAAGAGGAAGACCTGATCCGTGCTGCCATTTCCTCTTACAAAACTGCTTTTGACAAAGGAGATGCCAAAGCGGTCGCCGGTCACTGGACTCCGGAAGGAGAGTTTACTCCGCCGGGAGGAGAGACCATCAAAGGTCAGGCAGAACTGGAGAAAAGTTTTACTCAGTATTTTCAGGACTCTCCGGGAGCCAAAATCGAGCTGGAGAGTGTCGATATCCGACTGATTTCTCCCGGAGTTGCAGTAGAGAACGGGGTGGCGGAAGTGATTTTGCCAGAGCAGGAACCCAGTATCACGGAGTATTCTGCAGTGCATGTCAAAACTCCCGCAGGCTGGAAACTGGACAATGTGACGGAAAATTCCGTGGTGGTTCCGCAGACTCATTATGAGCATCTGAAGTCCCTGGAATGGATGATTGGAACCTGGGTGGATGAAGGAGCCGATGGTTCAGTGGAAACGGTCTGTAAGTGGACGAAGAATAAAAACTTTATGACACGTTCCTTTAAAGTGCATATTCAGGATCGCATTGCACTGGAAGGAACCCAGGTGATCGGCTGGGATCCCATTAAGAAAACGATCCGTTCCTGGCTGTTTGATTCCGAAGGTGGGTTTGGCGTCGGGATCTGGACGCAAAATGAGAATCGCTGGACGGTCCGCACCTTGCAGGTCCTGGCGAACGGAGAGAAGGCGTCCGGGGTCAACGTCATGACCAAAATTGATGAGAATACGTTTACCTTTCGTTCTCTGGGACGCGAGGTGGATGGAGAACTCTTGCCGGGTGTTGATGAAATCACCATTGTCCGCAAGTAATCAGTTTTGTTCCAGCAGTCATCAAAAATCAACAGCTTTAAGATAAGGTGGGAAATGATGAGAACTCCCCAAATTGCATTTTTAGTAGCTTTGTTATCAGTCTCTCTTGTAACACATGACGCTTACTCGCGTGGTGGACGCGGGGGAGGAGGTGGTGCCCGCGGCGGCGGAGGAGGAGGAGGGAGAAGCTTCAGTGGTGGAGGCAGAGGCGGTGGGGGAGGCTTTTCCCGGCCCAGCCCTTCGATGAGCCGACCTTCTTCGCGTCCGAATATTTCCCGACCCAGCGGGGGGAATCGACCCAGCGGAGGGAACCGTCCTAATCTCGGAAATCGACCCAGTGGCGGAAATCGTCCGAGCGGTGGAAATCGTCCCAACGTCGGTAACCGGCCGGGCGGAGGTAATCGACCTGATTTCAGTAACCGTCCCACACAAGGACAGTTGCAGGACTTCTTAAATCTGCCCGGCAACGGTGGAGGCAACAGACCAGGTGGCGGAAATCGGCCCGAGATCATTAACCGTCCTGGCAGTGGAAATAAGCCGGATGTCGTGAATCGACCTGGAACTGGTAATCGTCCCGGCGGAGGCAAGGGACCGGAAATCATTAATCGTCCGGGGAGTGGCAACCGGCCCGATGTTGTGAACCGCCCCGGCAGCGGAAATCGCCCCGGAAACCGTCCAGGGACGATTGTGGATAATCGCGGTCCCGGCAAGAACAACATTTCCATCAATCAGATCAATAACAACCGCGTTCGCGTTGGGAATAACGTGCGCAATAACTGGAATAACCGACATGTGAATGCGTTCAATCGCGCCTGGTGGGCCGGTCGACCAGGCTGGAATACTCCCGCCTGGCGTTATCAGCGTTACTGGGGACGTTATCCGGTCGGTTACTGGTGGAGACCTGTGACAGCAGTGGCTCTAACCTCCTGGTTTGTCGGCTGGTGGAATACTCCTTCCTACTACGAGTACGGTTCGAATATCTATTACCAGGACAATTCAGTGTATTACGGCGATCAGCAGGTCGCGACCGCTGATGAATATTATCAGCAGGCCATGACACTGGCGGACTCCGCGCCACAGGAGTCTGACCAAAATGCAGAAAAGACCGAGTGGATGCCCCTGGGGGTCTATGCCATCACTAATGCCGACTCAGAAGATACGAATATGATTCTGCAGTTGGCTGTCGATAAGGAAGGCGTGATTGCCGGCACGTTCTATAATGATATCACCGATGTGACTCACCCGGTGGAAGGGATGGTGGATAAGGATAATCAACGTGCTTCCTGGCATTTCGCTGATGGAAGCAACCCGGGGCTGGTCATGGAGACCGGGATCTACAATCTGACTCAGGATCAGACGAATGTCCTGGTGCACTTCAATGAAGAGAAGACTCAGACCTGGCTGCTGGTTCGTCTGCCAGAGCCGGAAGGAGATGACAGCAAAACGAACTGAGTTGATCCATTTTCTGTTTAGATCAATTCACTAAATTCAGGATAAGTATGCCCCCTGAAACTTTCGGGTTTCAGGGGGTTTTCTTTTGGTCCCCGGACAACCTGCAGGAAGTATCAAATGACCATTCATGGATTCACCATCCGCTATGAGTTCGTTTCAGTCTATCGAGACGCGATATGGTGCGGTTGTTCAAATAATTAACTTTATTTCTGACACGATACTGAAAGGGCGCATCTCAAAACGACTGCGAATATACGGAATATAGGAATATAACGGTTTGTATGATAATAATTAAAAATGAGATAAACCGGGTCGTTTAGGGTGGAAGTGTATCTCTATATTGTTTAAGGATATATCTGTCATAGGTGTATATAGGTGTTAATTGTTCATTTTCCGCTTGAATCTGCAAACATCTTCATCGCTGGCACTTACGGAGAAATTCAAAATAGGGGATCAAAGGCCATATTGAATCCCGGCTTAAAAAGCATCCCTTTTGACCAACGAAGATCTGACTGACTGAGGAGTTGACAGGATGCTGCTAACGAACTGGCTGGGTAATCTTACGTCCCGTATTTTGAAACGCCCTGTTTATCGCTCACGTGAACGCCGCGCCTTGCGTCGTCGCTGGCAGGCCGTGGTCGATAATCGGATTTCGACAGCCGAGGTCTTAGAAGATCGGACCCTGCTGACGACATTTACCTTGCAGGATCAATTGCTGCCAGATCCAGCGGTGACTCCCGAGGCGGATGATTATACAGGCGGTTCCGTCGCGGTCTCTGGCGACTGGATGGTGTCTGGATCCGGGGGCGATAACAACGTCAATGGTTCCAATTCCGGTGCGGTCTATCTTTATACTCGAAATGATTCGGGAACTCCCGTTGATCAATCCGACGATACCTGGGATTTCCACTCCACAATTCTGTCCCCCAATCCAGTAGACCCTTTCAACAATCATTTTGGTGAGTCGGTCGATATTGATGGTGATACTCTGATCGTCGCAGCCAGCTATGCGACAGAGGGAGACTCATTCGGATCCGCCTACATTTATACGCGCACGGATCCTCTCAGTACTCCCGGTGATTTATCAGATGATGTCTGGTCATATACCACAACGCTTTCCCGACCATTGAGTCTGACGGGGGGGACAGGCGCAGAAAACGAAAACTTTGGTAACAAGGTAGCGATCAGCGGTAACACGGCTGTCGTCTCGGCCCGGTTTGATGATATCGCTGGAGACACCAGTGGTGCCGTCTATGTGTTTGATACCAGTGATAACTGGAACACAGTGCAGATATCTGCGCTCACCGCCAGTGATGCAGAAGTTGGTGCAAATTTTGGAACTTCACTGGCGATGAGTGGCGATACGATCCTGGTAGGCACGCCACTCGATGATACTCTGGCTGGCAACAGTGGTGCCGTTTATATCTTTGAACGTAACGATCAGACCCTGGTCGGTGATATTTCTGATGACACCTGGGATGAGAAAACCAAATTGACCTCTGTAAATAACGGGCAGTTTGGTTTCTCAGTCGCCATCGATGGTGACACTGCCGTCATTGGGGCCTGGCTGGAAGCGGGCGGGGGAGCCGCTTATGTCTACGACGGCTCAGCCGGCTGGTCCAGTCCGACTCAACTCAAGCGTCTGACTGCTTCCGATGGAGTTTCTGGCGACCGGTTTGGTTACTATTCAGCGATCAGTGGAGATCGGATCGTCGTCAGTGCCCCATTGGCAGATAGCGACATCGGCGCTGTCTATGCATACGATGGCTCAGGTGGCTGGGCCACACCCGTAGAACAGAAAATCGCAGATCCAGACTCTGAGGCCAACGACCTGTTTGGATATGAACTTGCCTTAGATGGTGAGTCATTGATTGTCGGTGCTTCGAAAAATACGCATGATTACGGCGGAGCTGTTGGAACCGTTCAAAGTGGAGCAGCTTACGCGTTTGGTCCGGATACATATTCAGGCCTCCCTGCAGTCGTATATGTCGATGACAATTTCAGTAACCCGGTAGCCGGCCAGGACCCTGACGGCGTCGGTCCCGCATCGGAATTTGGTGTGGACGCGTTTGCTACGATTCAGGAAGCGATTGATAACGTGGCCGACGGTGGAACCATCGTGATTGCTGCAGGAACCTACGCGCCCGCTGCGACGATCAACGTCAATAAGTCGGTCACTATTCAGGGGGCACAGGCAGGTGTTGACCCCCGGCCGGGCAGCAGTTCGACCCGCGTCGAGACGGATGATACGACCGAAACCATTATCGATGGTGGCGGGAGTCTGAGTCGAATCTTCCAGATTTCTGCAGATAATGTCACTCTGGACGGGCTGGTGATTACCAATGGTACGGGCGATTTGGTCTACAGCGGCAGTCCCGTCGATCAGGTGATCATTCAGAATAATATCATCTCGAATTCTTCAGGTGATGAAGGGGTTCAACTCAAACAGGCCACGAATTCGGCGATTCAGTATAACTATATCCATGACACCGCCGGCGATGGTGCCAATTACGACGGTTCATCGAACAGCAGCATCCGCTTCAATGAATTCGATCACATTTTCAGTACCAACGGGGCGATCTATGTCGACGACTCCGAGGCGATCACCATCGAAGGCAACCTGCTGGAACTGGGGCATCTGAATCTGAATGACGGGATTAAGGTCAATGACTATTCAGGAATCTATAACACGACAACTTCCTACATCATCAACAATGTGATTAACGATTCCTTCCAGGACGGGATCACGGTCGGGCGTTCTAATGTCGTTGTGAGTGGAAACGAGATCAGCGGCAGCACGAGTAATAACGGTGTGGTCTACATCAGTGAAACGGTTGACAATATTCAGATCACCAATAACTCAATTCACGATAACCTCGCCGCGGATTCCGGAACGGATACCAACTATGCCATTCGCATTGGCCGGACTTCCACCACTCCTCGTGTGCCCACGAATGTGATTGTTCGTGATAACAGCATCGTCAATAACGACGGGCTGATTTTCTTCCAGCAGGACACACAGCCCAATCTCGATGCAGCACGCAACTGGTGGGGGACTTCCGACGCGGCGCTGATTGCCGCCGGGATTGTGGGCGTTGTGGATGGACTGGGCGCGACGAACGGGGGAATTGATTTTTCTTCCCTGCTGAGCAGTGGGGCGGATACGAGTGCTGCACCCGGTTTTCAACCCAGCGCCAACACATTAGTCGTGCACGATCTGGGAGGCGAACCCGCTTCCGGTTCAAGAATTCAGAATGCCATCGATCTGGTGAATACCAGCGGAACGCTCCTGCTACTGCCGGGATCGTACAATGGCAATGTGGATACTACGTCTACCGGGATTAATAAAAACGTAACCCTCTTTCCCGGTGATCCTGTCGGGCAGGTAATCATCAACGGTGATCTTAAGTTAAATTCAGACGATACCATCGTGATGCAGATTGCCGGACCTGATGCCGTCACCGACTATGACCAGATTACCGTCAATGGTGATTTCTCTGTAGTCAGTACTCCGTTGTCACTCCCCGATCTCTACGACCCTCAGCCGGGCGACCAGTTCGTCCTGTTTCAGAATGCCGGAGCCACTCCCATGAGCGGAACCTTCACTCTGGATGGTACTGCAACTTTTCTCACAGACGGTTATGAATTCACCGATTTTCTGGGAGTGACAGGCCAGAGTGCGTTTCTGACCTACTCGGGCGGGGACGGAAACGACGTGGCCATTGTTGTCGAGGATGATACTCCCCAGTTCACACTCCCTGTGAATGGATCGCCCGACCAGTACACTTTGCGCCTGGTGGGCGAGAATGTCCAGATCTCCGATGATGGTACCGGTGACGTATTGTACAACGTGCCCCTCGCTGCGCTGGGAGGACCACTGGTCATTGAAGGGGAGCCGGGACAGGATGATACGCTGACAGTCGATCTCACCGGCATTGATGAAACGACTCCTCTGCAGGTTGTTTTCAACGGAGGCACAGGCGGAAATGATGCGCTGAATCTGACCGGAGGCTCATTGACCACAATGGGCTATTACTTTGATAATGCCTCAGATGGTCGTCTTCGGCTGAATGGTTCCCTGACTGATTTTCTGTCCTATACGGGGCTGGAGCCCATTACCTCATCGGTCAACACAACCAATGTGACATTGAATTACAGTGGTGCCAGTGAAACGATCACAATTACCGATGCAGGCAGCGGACAGACGACGATTGATTCTACGGCCGGTGAATCGCTGACATTTCTCGATCCATCCGGGATCCTGTTGCTTGATGCCGGTGCGGGGGATGATGTAATCAATCTGGATTCCCTGGCAGCGGATTACAGCGCCGAGTTGCGAATTGTGGGCGGAACGGATAATGACATTCTAAATGTAAATACCGCTCTGAGTCTGGCCAGCGATCAGTCCCTGTTGCTGACAGCAGAAACGATCAATCTGAATAATGGAAATGTCACTACCAGTGGGGCCGGTGTGACACAGTCCTTCCATGGTGATGTGGTTCTGGGGGCAGATGCGAATATCGTCAATTCCACCGGTGACACTGTCTATTTTGACTTTACGGTATCTGGAAATCATATCTTCAATGTCTCTGCCGGCGGTCATGTGATCTTCTACGATGACGTCACCACGGGGGCCCTGACAGCCACGGCCGGTGGCCTGGTGGGGCAGGTCGCTGGCTCGATCAACACCGGTGCTGCGGATATTGATCTGACGGCAGGAACTGATATCGCCCTGACGAATCTCACTACGACGGGGGAAGTACGCCTGACGGCGCTCACGGGTGGGGTAATGGACAATTCCACCGCAGAAACCAGTAATATCACAGCGCATCAGCTGGCCATTCGTGCTGCGGAAAGGATTGGCGAAGCTTTGGATCACCTGGATACTCAGGTCGATCAGATTGCCATCATCTCACAAAATGAGAACCTGTATGTGACCAATGGCAGCGATCTCATCATTGGTGAAGTCGACGGTCTGATCGGTGCGACTGCAACCAGCGGCATTCTGAATATGAAGGCCAATGGTGCTTTGACAATTGATTCGCCCGTTGATGCGAACTATACGCAGTTGATCTCAATCGACACCGCCGCTGCCGGAGAAGACATCAATGTGAACGCCGATGTGACCAGTCACATTGGCGTTGTTTCCTTTTATGTTGGTGATGATATCTATGTCGCCAGTGGGGTGACCGTCGATAGTGCCAATGCCCTGAGTTTTTATCTGGACAATGACAACGCGGACAGTGGCGTTGGGTCAGTTGCCATGCTGAATGGGACATTCCGTGCCGACCCGGCGATCGGGATCTTCGTGTTTGGGGACACGGACAATGACAGCGTCCAGTTTGACAGCAACGGTGGTGCCGCCGGCGATGGGGGTACGCTGGATGGGCTGGAAACGAAAGTGTTCATTAATCTCGGTAGCGGTGATGATACTGTCATTATGGACGACTCGGGAGATACAACCGGAGATACGATTGCCATTACGAATACTGGTGCCGGACAGGGGAATGTGACGGGGGCAGGATCGGTCGACTTCCGGTTCCTGAATCTGGAAGATCTGACTCTCGCGACCAGTACTCAGGCAGATGATATCAGTGTCAGTGCAAATGAAAATACGGCATTTAATATCAGGGGAGGTAATCCCACAGGTACTCCCGGGGATACACTACGTTATTCCTCACCATCCGCAGAAACCACGACCTTGACTCCTGACGGTACTGATGGGGGCACCATTTCTGTTACAGGGGGCTATCAGGATGTAGTCTTTGATGAAATTGAAAACCTGTCGATGGGAGAAAGTCTGGTCGTCAATGGTACGTTTAACAGCGATACGCTGACGATCACAGCCACCAGTTCCAATTCCGGGACTTACCAGTTGAATGGCGGTCCGATCGTCAGTTTCTCAAATATCACTGACTTTACTTTCAATGGCATGGACGGATTAGATCATTTCATCATCAATAATCCCACGGGGGCTCTGTTCGATCCGGTCAATGGTGTGCATTATGATGGCGGTGCTGGAGGGGGGACCATCTACATTAACGGAGGGCAGGCGACGACCATCGAGCATCGGCTGGTCAGCAGTGTCAATGGCAGTGTGTTTTATGATGGGGAAAGTACTGCCACGATCAGCTATGTCAATGTGGGGACTGTCTTCGAAGTGACAGATCAGGTTTCAGTCGCTGATCGAATTCTCACATTGACCACAGGCGATGAAGATATCGTCATCGCTGATGCCGAATTCGGGGTTGGGACCACGGTCAATTCCGATGGTGCTCCTTCTGTTTCTTTCTCAAACCCGTCAGATTCGCTCACGATCAACAGCACCGTGGGTACAGATACACTGACCGTTTATGATCTGGGTCTTGGGTTTGATGCCGATTTCAATCTCAATGGCGGCAATGTTGAGTTCATTCGCGATCTGGATTTTCTCTCAGGGAATCTGAATTTAAATGTCGATCAGGCGACGATTTCTGCCGCTCTGACTACGACAGGAACAGTAGATATTACCGCCACTGGTGCCATTCAGATGTTATCTTCCACCTTTAATGGCAGCATCAACGCTGGGACAAGTGATATCAACCTCACCGGAAGTTCGGTCCTGTTGAGGGACCTGGAGACCACCGGGGATGTTTCCGTCACAGCAACCACAACTGGCATCTTTGACAACAACAGTACTGCGACAAACATTACCGCAGATCAGGTTGTCCTCAGAAGTGTATCAGGCGGTCATTCCATCGAAATGCAGGCCAATACACTGGCGGCAACCAATACGACGGGTGACCTGATTCTGTCCAATATGGGTGATTTAACGATCGGCACCGTGGATGGTCTGTCTGGTCTGAATGCAGCCGGAGGCGTAATTGATCTGATAGTGTCCGGTTCTCTGACCGTAGATGAAAACGTGTATGCCAGCGATTCGGTCGACCTGGCCACCTGGGACACTTCAAATGCTGGTGAGGACCTGACGATCAATGCGAATGTTACCAGCAATTCAGGCTTCGTCGGTCTGACCGCTGGAGATATCCTGACCGTGGCTTCGGGGGCTACCGTCAGTGGTGGCGAAGTCCACATGTTTATTGATTCAGGAACCGCGGGACTGAACGACAGCGCCGGGGGAACTGCCAACCTGAATGGAACGCTGCTCGGATTCAATCTGGAACTTACCGGCGGATTTGACGATGACCAGGCCATCATTGACAGCAATGGCGGCACAACAAATGATGGAGGGACCGTGGATGCAATTCCATTTCCCTTCACTTTCTATGGTCTGGGAGGCTTCGACAGCTTTATCCTGGATGATTCCGGAGACACGACCGGGGACACGGTTAATCTGTCAAACGCAGGACCCGGCTCAGGTACGATTTCCGGATTGGGAGATGCTGATTTCGCCTTCGCTTCCGGCGTGGATCAGGTCACTCTGACTACAGGGTCCGACGCCGATGAGATCACTGTCGCCCCCAATACCGTCACAGCATTCAGCATCTTCGGCGGTGATCCGGATATGTCTCCCGGTGATTCGCTGACCTACCTGACTCCTCACGATGAAGTCGCTCTCCTGGCCCCTGCGGGGACAGATGGGGGGACCATTTCCATCGAGAATGTTGCATCTGGATATAAAGATGTCACCTTCGATGAAATCGAAGGCCTGATGATCAATGAGAATTTGACCATTGAGGGGACAGCCGGCGATGACGTATTGACGATCATTGCCACCGATGCCAATTCCGGCACCTATCAGCTCAATGATGGCCCCGTGATTGATTTCTTCAATCTGACCGACCTGACCTTCAATGGTCTGGAAGGTGATGATCGTCTGGTGATCAATAATCCCACCGGCGGACTCTTCGATCCGGTCGATGGAATCATTTATAACGGCGGCACCGGCGGTGAAACCAACGGAGATACGCTGGAAATTCTGGGAGGTACTGCAGGATCAGTCGAACAGCGGTTTATCAGTGACAGTGAAGGCAGTATTTATTTTAACAATGAGAGTACCGCAACGATCAGCTACACCGGACTGGAACCGATTGTTGATACGATCGCTGCTGCCGCACGCAAATTCCAATACTCCGATACCGCGGAAACGATCACACTCTCTGATGCTGGAGGTGGGCAGTCTTCAATCGATTCCACAGCAGGGGAACTGGTGACCTTTGCTAATCCAACTGGTACCTTGCAGATTCTGACTGGAGACGGAGATGACACCATCAATGTCGATTCTCTCGCCGCAGGCCTGGGGGCCAACCTGGAGATTAATGGTCAAGGCGGAGCCGGCGACATAATTAATATCAATTCCGCATTGTCTCTGGGAGCAGCAAACACACTTTCACTCAATACGGAAACCATTAACTTAAATGGAGGCACAATCACCTCTGGGGGAACTCAGTATTTTTCTGGTGATGTGTTCCTGGGAGCCGATACGACAATCGATTCCGGCAACGACCTGTTTCTGGAAGGAACTGTGGATGGGTCATTTACTCTGGATCTGGCTGCCGGTAATCAGCTCGCTTTATTAGGCGATATCTCGACTGGTGCGCTGACAGCCAGTTCCGCTGGAATTATCAACATGCTGCCTGGTTTGGAAATTAACACAGGCTCAGACGATATTTCTTTGACCGCAGACACGCTCATCTTTCTCTCAGTACTGACGACAACAGGTAATGTTGAGGTTACTTCGACTAACGCAAGCATTATCGACACAAACGGAACCGACATTAATATCACTGCTGACAAGGCAGTACTCCGGGCACAGGGAGACATTGCCGATAGTGGAACGGAACTGGAAACTCAGGTTAATTTATTAGCTGCTGTTTCAACCACTGGTGACATTCGCATTAAAAACACCGGCGATCTGGAAATCGGTTCGTACAATGGACTCTCTGGGTTGAGTGCAGTCAACGGTACTGTGGTGATTGATAACGCGGGGGCGATTACCGCTTCAGAGAACATCACGGCCTCGCAAACCGTTTCGCTGGACACAGATGATGTCGCTGGCACTGACGATGACCTGTCGATAACGAATGGTGCCACCGTGGAATCAACCAGCGCCAATATTTACCTGTTCGCCGGTGATGACTTCCTGCTGGACGCGACCTCCTCCATCTCCGCTGCCACATCGCTCGAAATCCAGATGGATACGTATGGGGTGTCAGACCCTGACGCTGAAGGCGGTCAGTTTAACCTGTATGGAGCAGTTTCAAGTACTGCCGCAGTGGAAATCTATGGGGGGGACGACGCGGACACGTTTACGATCACCCCGAGCGTCGACACCATCATCAATGTCACCGGCGGCGACCCTGCTGCTCCTGATTCCCCGGCCGATACGCTGATTTTCGCTTCACCATCCGGCGAAAGTTCTTCACTTTCCTTGACTGGCCCGGATAGCGGCAGCATTTCTGTGACCGGTGGCTATCAGGATCTTGTCTTTGACGAGATTGAAGAGCTGGCGTTTGAGTCCAGCCTGGTGGTGAATGGAACCAGTGGAGACGATGTGCTGACAATCACGGCCATCGACGCCAACTCAGGCACTCTTCAGTTAAACAGTGGCCCGGTAGTCAGCTTCTCCAGTCTCAGCGACTTCACTTTTAACGGTCTCGAAGGTGACGATCGACTGGTGATCAATAATCCTGCGGGCGGTCTATTTGATCCTGCGGACGGCATTACATTTAACGGAGGTTCTGGGGGCGAAACCAGCGGCGATCAGCTCGAAATTCTCGGCGGCACTGCTGCGTCCGTAGAGCATCGCTTTGTCAACGACAGCGATGGCAGCATTTTCTTCGATGGCGAAACTACTGCTACCATCACATACACCGGTCTTGAGCCCATCACGGATACCATTGCTGCGTCAGACCGGATCTTTACCTACACCGGTAGTGATGAAACGATCACACTTTCTGATGCCGGGCCGGCCGGTCAATCTCAGATCGATTCGACTCTGGGTGAACTGGTCAGCTTCCTGAATCCCTCGGGATCACTGACGATCAATAACAGTCTGACGGGCCTGCCTTACGCGGATGATGTTTTCATAACGGGTCTGGATGCTGCCTTCGATGCCGACCTGACTATCAATGGGGGCCATGTCCAGGTCACAGGGGCGACTGGCATCGGTTCAGGAAACTTTGAACTGAATAATGGTCTGGCTACCATCGCAGACGCGTTTACCAGCACGGGCAACATCGATATTGAAACCATTGGATTTCTGGTGATCGAAGCGACCGGCAGTCTCAATGCTGGCGCGGGGAATATCGATCTGACTGGCTCGATTGTTCAACTGGGGCAGGTGACGACTAGTGGTGATGTGTCAGTTACCTCTACGCTCGGTGCAATCTACGATAATAATGATGATAATAATAACATTACCGCGAATCAGGTGGCTTTGAAGTCTAACCTTTATATCGGTTCTGGTGCTGCCAGGATTGAAATTCAGGCAAATACGATCTCAGCAGAAGCCGAGGGAGATATTTCGCTCATCAATAGCGGTGATCTGGTCATTGGTAGTGTGGATGGTCTGACTGGACTCACGTCAGTGAATGGAGTGATTTCAATTCATTCAGCGGGAGCAATGACTGTCAGTGAGAACATAGTTGCTGAGAAGCAAGTCTTTCTGACAGCGGATGACGATGCGGGCACAGGCAATGATCTCACCATCAATGCGGATGTCACCAGTAACACTGCGAACGTTAATCTGAGCGCTGGTGATATTCTGACTGTGTCAACCGGTGTCACTGTGAGCGCCGCGACGAGCATGTATCATTATATTGATGCAGGCTCGCTGGGGGCAGTTGATGCGGATGGGGGAACAGCGTATCTGTTTGGAATCCTGTCCGCACCAGACGGAATTCAGTTCCTGGGGGGATCAAGTGATGACCTGATTGTCATTGATGATAATGGTGGTACAGCAAACGATGGTGGAACCGTTGACGGTATCCTGAGTGCATTCAAATTTCTGGGCGGCAGTGGTACTGACTCACTGGTTTTGGATGATTCGGGAGACACAACCGCCGATACGATCAATATGAACTATGTCTCATCCCCAACCGGTGCCGGCGATATTACCGGTGTCGGAGTGGTTGATTTCAGTTTTACCACCCTGGATAATATTTCATTGACGACAGGCACGAGAGCAGATGACATCAGTGTCGAAACCGTGGCATATCCTGATGTTAGCCTGGCTTCTGCAGGAGGAGCAGACAGCCTGACCATTCTGGGACGCGCTGGTGTTAACGATATCTTTGCTGCAACACCGGGGGCGGCAGCCACCGGTAGTGGGACTGTCTCGACCCCGGCCAAACAGGTGGACTTTACAGGCATGACCGGCGGTGTCGTCATCGACGGGCAGGGATCCTCTATTAGCGATTCTGTCACCGTCCACGGAACTTCAGGAGTCGATAACACCAGCATCGGTGCACATGGAAGTGCACTCAATGTTTCGATTGATCCCACACTACTCTCGATCGATGTGCAAAATATCGACAGATTGAATGTTGATACTCATGAAGGGGACGATAATATCACCGTCTTCCCGGACGATGCGATCGAAATTCACATCTTTGGGGGAGATCCCAACCTGCCTGCTTCGCCGGGAGATTCGTTGAGCTATATCATTCCACTGGGAGAAACTGAGACGGTGATACCAAATGGCCCCGATGGCGGTGCCGTTACAGTGACCGGCGGATACGCAAATGTGTTTTATGACGAAATTGAAACGTTTACCGTCGGTGCAGAAATTGTTATCGATGGGACCGCCTCTGATGATACCCTGACCATTAACGCCACGGGGGCGAATTCCGGTACCTATCGGATCAATGGGGGGCCTGAGATCAGTTTCAACGGGATAACCGCGTTCACATTCAACGGTGGGGACGGTGATGATAAGCTGATTATCAACAACCCCACGGGAGGGATATTCAATCCGACAGGAGGCATCTTCTTTAACGGCGGGGGCCAGGTCGACGGAGATACACTGGAGATCCACGGTGGGACCGCAACGACTGTCGAACATCGCTTCGACAATGCCAATGATGGTGCCATCTTCTACGATGGGCAACCGACCGCCACGATTACCTATACCGGTCTGGAACCGATCGTGAACACAACCACCGCGACCGACCGTATCTTCAGTTATACCGGCGGTGCTGAAACCATCACGCTGTCCGATGACGGCGATGTGGGCGATGGCGAATCCCAGATTGCTTCCACCCTGGGTGAATCGGTCGTCTTCATACATCCGACTGGCACACTGACGATCAACACGGAAGTGGCCGGGGGTAGTGGAATCGATTCCGTAAATATAGAAGGTCTGGACAGCACATTTGATGCAAACCTGATAGTCAATGCAGGCGTCGATGACACGACGACATTCCAGACCAGTGCGACTGACATTGACTCAGGCGATCTGGCCGTAGACAGTGGCAACGTTGTCTTTGATCAGGATGTGACCACAACCGGTAATGCGGTCATCAACGCGACCGGAGGTTCCATTACCGATGGTGGATCAAGTGCCGCTGATGATTTGACCGCCGCGACAGCTGTCTTGACTGCCACTGTTGATGTCGGGGCTTCCGGTGATGCGGTTGACATTAATGTCGACAATCTGGAAGCAGACGCCGGTGGAGTGATCACCCTCAACAGCACCAATACGAATCCCCTCACCATTGGGGGTATTGGGGCAATTACGGGTCTGCAGTCAGTAGACGGAATCGATCTGTTCGTCACCGGTCAGTTATTGATCAACGAGTCTGTCAAAAATGAAAATAACCTGTTGTCAATTGAATCTGCAGATTCAATCACCATGTTAAGCGGGACTGTTGTTAATTCTTACTATGAAGATATTGAGATCATTGCCAGTGGTGATATCCTGCTCAGCCAGTTGCTTGGCTCTGTGGGAACCATTGATGTCCTTTCTACCGGAGGGGCGATTCTGGATAATAATGGTAGTGGATTAAACGCTATCGCCGAAGAAACGCGGTTCCGCGGTTACACGGGTGTCGGCAGCAGCGTAAAAGCCCTGGATACGTTCTCCGGCACTATTGTCGGGGAAAGTACCACTGGTGGCTTTTACATCGATAGTCAATTAAGTCTGGATATCGGGGGGGGCACCTTTGCCGGCGGGGTTCAGGCCGCGGGTGAGATTTCCATTCATAGCGATGATGATCTCGATGTGGATGCCACCGTCGAGGCTACGGGAGCCGCTTCTTCAGTCACTCTGGAGGCATATATTAATCTCAACGTAAACTCCACCGTACAGACCAACGGCGGAGCCATCGACCTGCTGGCCTACAATGATTTGACTTTGAATGCTGCTGCAGTGATCGATACTACATCAGCTGCCATTGTAACACTGACCGCTGATGCAAACAGTGTCGGCGGTGGTGCATTTACCCAGGCCGATGGAGGTCTGGTGAATGCCCATGGAGGTTCGCTCGATGTAGCCGCTTTAAATCGGGTGCTGATTGCCAATCTGCAAAGTGCCGGTGGTGTGGTGACGATCTATTCGCGAGTGGACGAGATCACCGATAATACAGCCGGTGAATCACCACTGATCATCGCTGATCAGCTTAGCCTGGAGGCCGAGAACGATATTGGTAATTTTACTGGGGACGGAGACCTTGATATTCAGGTCAACACGCTTGCTGTTTATTCTCATATCGATGATGTTGCCATCAGTAACACCGGTGCGTTGATCATTGGTGATGTTGGGGGAGTGTCCGGTGTGACAGCAGGGCTTGGTTTCCTGTCTGTGACGGCTTCCAGTCCCCTGACCGTCAACAGCAATGTGACTGGTGCCGGGACGGTCACATTGACCTCAACCGATACCGCCGGTCCGGGCGATGATCTCACCATTAATAGTGGCGTGACCGTGAGGTCGGTTAATTTTGGGGTGGTCCTGAATTCCGGCGATGATTTCCTGCTCTCTTCAGGGTCGACGATCCGGGCCAAGAAAACGATTGAGATCAACGTCGATCCGATTACCGACGGTGCCGGTGCCACCGTGGACCTGCTGGGGAATGTGATTGGGACTCTCACCACCATCAATGGAGGTGACGATGCCGATACATTCAACATTTTGCCTACGGAAGATTCGCCGATTACCATCAATGGTGGCGATCCCACTTTGCCGGGACCGGGCGACACACTGAACCTTGATTTCAGCGGTCTGGCTGCTGACCCGGCATTGACCCTGGGGACCGGCCCTGGTTCCGGAACGTTCAACTTCCTGGCTCCCGATACCGAGCAGGCAGTGAGCTACACCAGCATTGAAGACGTCAACACCAACGGCAGCGGGTCTTATCACCTGGTGCTGGACATGTTCCTCTCGGGCTTCCAGAACGCCGCCGACGATACGATTGACGTCGGTCTGGATGCCGGTGGAACGAACCTGCTGATCGATATTAACGGCAGCAACTTCTTCACGGGCGACGATGCGGATATCCTGTCCTTCACGGTATTAGGTTCGAACGACAACGACACCCTGAACATTAACGAAACCGCCGGCGGTCTGCCGTTCTTCGCGACCGCGGCACCTGCGGGAATTCCGGGCTCCAATGGCGCGCACCTGAACCTGGCCGCCGAAACGTTCCTGGAAGGGGTCTTCAGTCCCACCACCTACGATGTGAACGA
>NZ_CP037421.1:4165788-4201567 GCF_007748155.1 Gimesia panareensis | reverse complement strand
CACCGCCGACGGTGCCGACTGGCAGATCCTGAGCGCGGCCGTGGTCGTGGGCGGCGGTGGCTCGATTACCGTCACCCTGAGCGACAATGGTCCGGCGGACGGGGCGATCATCGCCGATGCGATCCGCATCCAGCGGACCGGCCCGCTACTGGCGGCCGGCGGTGCGAGCAGCACCTCGGCTCCGTCGATCACGCAGTCGGACCTGGACTCGGTCGTGGATGCGGCCCTGAGTTACTGGGAGTCCGCGGGCCTGAGCGACGCCCAGCTGGAACTGCTGCAGTCGGTGAACTTCGTGCTGGCTGATCTGCCGGACGCGATGCTCGGTGGTGCTGCAGGCACGACGGTCCTGATCGATGTGAACGCCGCCGGTTACGGCTGGTTCGTGGACGGCACGCCGCTGGACAGCAGCGAGTTCACGCTGATTGACGGCAGTCTGCTGGCCGGCTCGGGCAGTGCGGCCTTCGGCCAGATGGATCTGCTGACCGTCGTGATGCACGAACTGGGTCACACGCTGGGTCTGGAAGACCTGGCAACCGACGGCACGCTGATGAGCGATTCCCTGGACGTCTCCGAACGGCGGCTGCCGACGGAAGACGACCTCGACGCCTTCTTCAGTGCCATCTCAGGCGGAGACAACCCGCTGCTGGACTAAGCATCCAGACACAAACAGTCCCGACAGGCCCCCGGAAACTCAGGTTACCGGGGGCTTTTTTTGTGGGAGGATCAGAGTGACTGAAAGACTAGTCGCAAATCACATTCCAGCCTGGTTCTATTGACGATATACCAGACGTAAGAAGTCATGAAAGTGCAGTAAAACACTGCAGTGGTAGACCTGATGCGTTTTTATCAGTCGTGGGCCTGTTTTGTCATTGTTTTATGACTTGTAAATTATGTATGTTAGATAAATGAATCCAATGTCAGATATTCAGTCTGCATGGAGAGAGACAGGGCCCATCAGGTTAATGACCTGACACATCATTAAAACAGGGAAAATCCCATCAGGGTATTTACTGGGCTGTCCTCCAGGCATTGCAGAGCGGAGTGATTGAGATGTTTCTGACCAATTGGCTTCAGGCGATTTCAGCCCGTTCTTATACTCGCCCGTCCGCTCGCAATCGGCACTGCATGCGTATACGTCAGACACGGGCTCCTGTTTCTCCCCGGCAGATCAAGACCATCGAAATTCTGGAAGACCGGACGCTGTTAACGAGCTATTTTCAGGGAGAACTGTTGCCCGATGTGGCGCTGTCTCCTTTTAACGGTGATCTGGCTGGTACCGCTGTGGCTGTCTCCGGGGACTGGCTAGTGGTGGGATCTCCCTATGCAGATCCGGCAGGGCTGCAGGATGCGGGGGCCGTTTCGCTGTATTCTCGCAATGAGGCAGGCACTCCCGATGATCAGACGGACGATACCTGGGATTTTCATTCCACAATCGTCTCGCCCCGTACGGAAAATGCAGACCAGGATTACTTCGGCATCTCTGTCGCCATTGATGGCGATACGCTGCTGGTGGGGGCGACCGAAGCTGACGAGGGGGATACCTTCGGTTCAGCCTATCTCTTCAGGCTGAATCCGGTCGGCGCTGATACCGACTTGAGCAATGATACCTGGGATTACCTGGCAACACTTTCGCGCCCCACAGCGGTCGCGAACGACGCACCTGAGGACTTCGGTGCCGCGGTGGACATCAAAGGGAATACCGCCGTGGTGGGAGCCAAACAGGATGCCTATGATTCCCTCTCCGCTTCAGGCGCCGTTTATGTGTTTGCCACGGATGATGACTGGGGTTCGGTCTCTGTTGATAAACTTAAGGCCGACGATGCCAGTGCCGATGCCTGGCTGGGTTCTTCGGTTGCGATCAGTGACGATGAGAGTACGATCATCGCCGGAGCAGTGCAGGATCAGGGGAAAGGAGCTGCCTATCTGTTCGAGCGGTCCCTCGGGGGAGCCGGAGTCGCTGACGACAGCTGGCAGCAGATCAAAAAACTGGCGGGGTCCACCGGTTCTGATTTCGGCAGCGCCGTTGATATTGATGATCGCTACGCCGCTGTCGGGGCACCGGGTGACACCTATGGCGGAGCGGTTTCGATTCTGGACGGCTCGGTAAACTGGAATATCGTTGAGAAGTATCACGCGGACGCCTATCCCAACTCGACCGATACAGGCGGTTTCGGAGCGGCGGTCTCCCTGGACGACATGTGCCTGGTCGTCGGGGATCCCGAGGGTAACAGCGGAAACGGGGCAGCTTACCTGTATGATGCTTCCATTGGTTGGGATCTCGCTGTCGAGGATGAATTCGTCTCAGCCGATCCCGACAGTGGTGGTGACTACGGGGCTGCGATTGCCATCGATGCGGAAACCATTGTCAGTGGCGCACCGCTGCACGATCATGGCGCCGTTGATACGGGCAGTGCGTATGTCTTTGGGTTTCCCCCCGTGATTGATTTTACGACCCAACTCGTCAACGGGGATCTCTTCATCCAGCACCAGACCGTTTCTGATTCAAACCTGACACTGACCGTCAGCGGAGGGCAGCTGATCGTGAGTGCGACGAGCGACCGGGTCACCCCTCCGACCGGCGGTACTCAGGTCGACGAGCAGGCAATCATGATCTCGCTGACAGCTTTGAGCGGGGGCAATATCTTTCTGACCGGCGGAGGCGGGAGTGAGCAGGTCACCATCGATACCTCGCTGGCGGATGCGGGACTGAGACTGAATTATGACGGCGGCACTGGTTCCGGAACGGATACACTGATTCTGAGCGGAACTGCGGTTTCCCTTTCTTCGTGGATGGGAGATGACCTGGATGGCCACATCCGCCTGGATAATTCTCTGCTTCAGTTTGTGTCTTATGCGCAACAGGATCACCTGATCTGGGATGTGAGCGTTTCCAGTATCGATTTAAATTACAGTAATACGTTGCAGACGTTCTATTTCGATGCGGAGGCGGGGGGAGGCTTTCAAGTCTCCGGTACCGCAATTCCTGAGTTGACGATTCTGCAGACTCCCACTGATTCGCTGACATTCGATGGCGGGGCCGGTCGAGACGACATTTATATCAATTCCGTCGGACAGAATGCGACTGCGGACCTGATGATTGTTGAAACAAAACCAGGAGACTTTCTCTGGTTCGGCGATGCGCTCGATCTGGGCAGTGGTGATGTTGAACTCTCTGTCATCAGTGTCAATTTTGGTCAAAATGTGTCGACGACCGGCAATCTGCAGATTGATGCCTCCTCGATCACCACCAGTAGCACGGCGCCGCTGAATACCGGCAGTGGGAATATTTCCTTTGAATCTTACTCATTGAACCTCGGCGAAATTATCACGACCGGCAACGTATGGATTAACGCCAAATCCTCGATTGTGGATAACAATGGCTCAGCGAATAACATCACGGCCACGAAGGCGGTCGTTCTTACTGGTACCTCGACCAACTCACTGGAAACCCAGGTCAGTTATCTGGCGGTCGACGCGGTTAACTTTGTGCAGATTACGAATACGGGGGATCTGGTGATTGGGGACGCAGGCGACCTGTACGGCGTCCGTTCCCGGGACAGTACCATCTATATCAACACGACCGGTTCGCTGGAAGTGCGTGAATCGATGCTGGCCGGCACTTCCATGAGTCTCTATGCAGGCGGTGATATCACCGTCAGGTCGGGAGTGATTCTTAAATCTCCCAACAGTTCATTCGGCGTGAGCCTGAATGCCGGCGACGACATCGTGGTGGAAGAGGGGGCCGAACTGATTGCGTTGGCAGGAGGCGTGGGGCTGGAAGCCCAAAACGCTGTGGCCGATACTGCCAGTGGAACCGTCGATTTGCTGGGGCAGGTCACTGCGGCGAACGGGACCGGGATTTATGGGGGAAACAATGCAGATGTCTTCCATATCACTCCCAGTCGGAATTCCGAAATCTCCATCAACGGCTATTCACCGTCTCTTCCAGCGTCACCCGGAGATACGCTCTATTATAATGAACCCGCTGATGGCGCATTTCAGCAGTACGACAGCAACACGGGCCAACTGGATTACGCAGGCGGTTATCAGAGTATTACTATCTCAGGTATCGAAACCGTCCAGGCGGGCAGCAGTGTGCCGGATCCGGCTTATCTTCTGATCATTGGAACAGCGGGCGATGATATTCTGACGATCACGGCCACCGATAACAATTCTGGAACGTATCAGTTAAATGCGGGACCGGTTGAGAATTTTTTCAGCATCGCATCGCTCGCGTTTTACGGATTGGAAGGGGATGACCAGCTGATCATCAATAACCCCTCGGGGGGCGTGTTTGCACCGGAGGACGGCATTTACTTTGACGGAGGAACCGGGGGCGAAACACTGGGTGACCGCCTGGAACTGCTGGGGGGATTCGCAATTGCGGAAACACATCATTTTCTGGATGAGAGTGAAGGCCGCGTCTTCTTTAATGATGCGTCCCGGCCGACGATTCAATATTCGGGACTCGATCGGCCCCTGAATTCCACGGTGATCGTGGATCGACTCGCGTTGAGTTTCAGTGGCAGCAGTACCCTGTCAGACGGGGGAAGCGACACGCTGGCCTATGAATCGGATCTCAGCCAACTGGGGACCTTCCTCAATCCGACGATGAGCCTGACGGTCAACAGCGGGAACTGGAACAGCGGCATTAGCTCCGACATTCACATCGATTCCCTGGGAGCGAACTTCAGCGCCGATCTGAACCTGGGGCAGGGGGTCGGATCGGAAACGGTCTACCTGGCAGATGGTCTGAACCTGGGACTGGGAAGCCTGCTCTGTCTGGCAGAGACCACTCAGATCACAGGCACAATTACCACCGATGGCAACGTCGAAGTCAGCGCATCGATTCTGAGTTTCACGACGTCGACCAGCAGCATCGAAGCCGGTGCGGGTGACATTCGTCTGGAATCCCGATCGGCACTGGCCTCAGGAGCACTGACGACGACTGGTGATGTGTCATTGATAGCGGGAAATGGGCATCTGTCTCTGTTGAATTCAACCGTCAACACGATCACGGCGGGACTGCTGGAACTCTCCGCTGTGCAGGGGTCGATCCTCAATTTCAAAACTGAAGTCGATCAGTTGACCGCGGTGGCCAATGGAGGCATCAACGTCAAAAATACGGGTGATCTGATCCTGGGTTCAGCAGCAGGCCAGTCCGCCTGGAAAGGCCTGCGGGCTAACACGAGTATCATCGAGATCGAGAGTGCAGGCAGCATTGACATCCAGGCATCAATTTACGCTGGCTTGGGAATTTTAATGAACACCCTGGATGGCGCTGCCAACAGTCTGGATGAGGATCTGACAGTCCGCTCTGGCGTCAAAATCGATGCTGGAACCGGGCAGATTACCTTGAATACGGCAGACGATCTGCTCATCGAGGCCGGAGCGCAACTGGTGGCCAGGAACTCGTTGATTCAGTTGAATTTAAGCACCTTTACCACTGATTTTCTGGGAGGCGCACTGGATCTGTTCGGCCAGCTCTTCGCGCTCAACGGAGCGCAACTGAACGGGAGTGTCTTTGCGGATACGTTTCAGATCGCCCCCAGTCTGAATTCCGGGATTACGCTCGACGGCGGCAATCCGGCCGCGCCTGACTCCCCGGCCGATAGCCTCTTTTACACGACACCTCCGGGCGCACTCCCGTCTGTCACGACCAGTGGAACGGACAGCGGTACGATCTCATTTACGGGCGGTCTGGGAGAGATCACTTACTCGAAGATTGAGGAGCTGACTCTGCAGGGCGTCCTCTGGGTAGAGGGGACTGTGGGCGATGATGTGCTGAGCGTGACTGCCACGGGGGCCGACAGAGGCACGTTTCAACTCAATGGCAGTCCGGCTGTCAGTTTTTCAGGATTGACCCAGCTGGTGTTCCAGGGAAGTCAGGGCGATGACCAACTCAGCATTCAAAACCCCGTCGGTGGCCTGTTTAATCCGGTGGACGGAATTGTTTTTGAGGGAGGTTCCGGGGGAGAGACCGCCGGCGATTCCCTGGAGATTCTGAGGGGAGTCGCGACGAGTGTCGAACATCGTTTCATCGACGAGAGCTCCGGCAGCATCTTGTATGACGGGAACAGCACTGCAACGATCTCTTACACGGGACTGGAACCGGTGCTGGATATGATTGACGCGACCAACCGCAGCTTTACATTTACCGGCGGGATTGAGTCGATCACGCTCTCGGATGACGCTGTCGCTGATGACGATCGGTCACTCATCGATTCCACGCTGGGTGAGTCTGTCACGTTTCTGCATCCGACGGGAACACTGACGATCAATACGGAAGCGGGGAATACGGATACGGTCAATCTGAATGCACTCGATTCCAGTTTCGATGCGCATCTCACCGTCACACCCGATCCGGGAGATACGATCAATGTGGGAACAGTCGACCTGGGATCGGGCGATCTGAACCTGGATGGAATCGTGAATTTTAACGGCACTTTCACGACCACCGGCCTGATCGATATCGAAGCGGACGGGGATCTGACGTTTGCTTCTGGCGGCAGTGCCTCTGCAGGAAATATCATCCTTTATTCGCATATGAATCTGCTGCTGGGGCAGGTGATTGCCTCGGGGAATGTGGAACTGGAAGCCGTGGGATCGATCAGTGATGCGAACGCCAATGCTGAAAATATCATTGCCGTAAATGCCACGTTGATTTCCGGAACGGGGATTGGCGTGGGAGATGCGCTGGAAACGAGCATCAGTGCGCTCGAAGCAGATTCCGGTGCGGGCCTGGAAATTACCAATACAGGTACGCTCTCCATCGGTTTTGTGGATGGACTCAATGGAGTGATCACGGACGGCATCACCCGGATCACTTCTTCCGCGACAATGACCGTGACGGAAGAAGTTTCCGTTGCAGGGGGACTGCTGGAACTGGAAAATACGGGAGAAAACTTTGTTGTCAATGGTGGAGTCACCATCTCTAATGATGGCAGTAATCTGATCCATGTCGATTCTGCCAACGGCTTGACCATGCTTCCTTCAGCTGAGATTACCAGTAGTGGTAATGGGCTGATCGACCTTGATGCGGTCTTCCAGATTGCTCTGAGCGATGTCAATACCAGCGGCGAAGTGCAGGTGACGTCGACCTCGGGTAGTATTGTGGACAATACCGTCACTGAAACGCCCCTGATTTCCGCCGATACACTAGTCCTGCAGGCCGCGACCGGCATTGGTGGGGCCGGGAATCTGGACCTCGATACTGAAGTCGACAGTATGACTGCAAACACGTCCCAGGGGCCGATCATGATCAGCAACTTCGAGGATCTGTTCGTGCAGTTGCCACAATTGCTCGATCTGATTCTCAATGAAGATGCTCCAGAGCAGACGATCGATCTGTCACAGATCACCACGGCGGGGGGCACCTCACAGCCTTTGAGTGTCACCGCACAGAGCAGTCTGCCGTCGGTAATCCCCCATCCCCAAGTGAATATTTCAGCGGCAGACACCACGGACAACCTGGTCTTTACGCCGGTGCCCGAATTGAGCGGGGCGGGAACCATTACCGTGCTCATCACTGATGGCGGAGTAGATCATCAGCTGGGAACCACGGGGGATAACCGGACCATCGAGCTGACATTCGACGTCACCGTCAACCCTGTGAATGATGACCCCGAACTGGATCCGCTCGCGGATCTGTTGCTTCTCAAAAATACGCCTGAGCAGACGGTAAACTTGAGCGGGATCACAGCCGGCGGTGGTGAGTCACAGCCGTTACGGGTGACAGCCCAGAGCAGTAACACGGGGCTGATTGCGAACCCGGTGGTCAACTATACCTCTGCTGACTCCACCGGCAGTCTGGTCTTCACCCCCATCACCGATCAGACAGGCACAACGACCATCACAGTGACTGTGGAAGATGGCGGCCTGGACGGCAACCTGGCCACTACCGCTGATAACGCTACTATCACACGGACCTTTGATGTCAGTGTGCGGGAACTGGAAACCCTCTCTCTGCGGGTCGTCGCTACCCCAACGGCGACCGATTCGCAAGGTACAGCTGCGGCGCTGCCTTCGAACCAGGATTCGATCAGCGAATGGGAGGACTACTGGGTGGAGATCTGGGTCAGCACGGAAGATAACGCCAGCCAGGGGATTGCGTCCGTCTCCCTGGATCTGAGCTATCTGACTGATTTTACCTCAGCGACCGAAATTGAGTATGGATCTGCATTTTCCCTGAATCAGGGCGGAGTGATTGATGATCAGACCGGACTGATCGCAAATCTGGCTGCAACTGCAGATCTGGCAGATCTGGGAATCAACACACAGCTGCTGTTTGCCCGCATTCACTTTGAAACGCTGGCCGATGATCAGGTGCTGCTGGACTTCGATCAACAAAGCATCGGCCCCCATGATCTGGCTCTGCAGATGCAGGCTCCCGAGGTCAGCCTGGGAAGCGGAAGGACGAGCCAGACGCCCATTATCGATTCGACTGGAGCCGACATCTGGGCGAATCCCTATGATCTGAATGATGACGATGCTATTAATTTCCGCGATCTGATCCTGTTTGTCACCGCTTATAACAGTGTCCCTGCAGAATCGAGTTCAGATTATGCGTGGTTCAGTGACTACAATCAGAATCAGCGAGTTGAATTTCACGATCTGGTCTACCTGGTTTCGAACTATAACAGGTTGAAATCACAACAGTTGGAAATTCAATATCCGGATAACTATCCCGATGCCTGGAATCAGCAATTGCAGGTGTCGATACTTCCCCAGGCAGTACAGGCGACGACTCCCTCACTGACACAGAACCAGGCGGACACCATGTTACAGACTGCGGTTCATGACGTGAGTCCAAACCTGACAGAGGAGCATCAGCAGCAACTGGCTCATGTCAAAGTTGAGGTGGTTGACCTGCAAGGGGCCACTGTGGGGCGGGCAGTGGGAGATACGATTTATATCGATATCAATGCCGCCGGCTATGGCTGGTTTGTCGATGATACACCTCTGGATCACAGCGAGTATCAATACGAAAGTCAGCTTTCCTTAATCGCAATTCCCGGCAGCGCAGCCGCGGGCCTGATCGATCTCTGGACCGTGATTCAGCATGAACTGGGGCATCTGCTGGGCTATGAGCATCAGGAGAGTGGAGTGATGGAAGCGACGCTGGATCCCGGAGTGCGAAAATTATCTGACTGGAATGAGACGACCGATGACTTTTTCGCTGCACTCAAGGAACAGACTGAAATGCTCTCATTCTGATGTCCCCGGCTGTTCAAGAGCAACGGGAGAGTAAACGTGAAATCCTGAGGTGCGCAGATCCAATAAGGAAAAGAGTTGTCTCTCTCTGTTTCTCCTCGGTTTTTTAATCTATTTCCTGTTCGTCAGTTATTATCTGGCCCCGTGGTGTGTAGAATTTCGCATTACATAGCAAGATTCAATTCACGACTATTTTGCCTACACCCTGATGCATAACCCGGGGAGCAACGCGATTCAATGACGAAGAGATATGGTTTCTGGACGCTGACCTTTCTGGTGATCGCCAATATGATCGGTGCCGGTGTATTTACGACGTCCGGTTACTCATTAGAGGCTCTGGGGGCTCCCACTGTGGTGGTTCTCGCCTGGGGAGTCGGGGGGCTGATCGCAATAACGGGGGCCTGCAGTTATGGACTCCTTATCAAGGCGATGCCGGAATCGGGGGGCGAATACCTGTTTCTCTCGCGTGCCGCCCATCCGTTGCTGGGGTTTATCGCAGGCTGGGTCTCTTTGATCGCAGGTTTTTCCGGTGCGATTGCCTTTGCAGCAACTGCGCTGGAAGCTTATGTCCTGCCTGCTGAAACGCGTCCGGAATGGCTTCCTGCCGGAACACTGGCAGTGTTATCCATTCTCCTGGCAGGCATCTTTCATGGAAAAAATCCGCGACTGGGGGCAATGGTTCAGAATTCCGTGGTGCTGATCAAGCTGGGGCTGCTGGCTGCGATTCTGCTTTTTGCCGCTTTGAAGTTTTCAACAGTCGAAATGCCGGGAGTCTCTGCACCGACCACAGATCTGACAGGCTGGGCACTGATCAGCGCGTTTGCCGGGAGTCTGGTCTGGATTTCGTTGAGTTACTCCGGCTTCAATGCTGCGGTCTACGTGGCAGATGAAGTTGAGAATGCGGACAGAACGATTCCTCGATCGATGGTGTCCGGGACTGTCCTGGTGATGGGGTTATATCTTTTATTGAATGCCGTCTTTGTGTACGCACCGGCTCCAGAAGCGATCAAAGGTCAAGCAGATGTTGCTACCATCGCAGCAGAATTTATCGGCGGGGAATGGTTTGCCGGTTTCGTTCGCTGGACCATCGTTACCTGCCTGTTGACATCCGTTTTCAGCATGATTATGACCGCGCCCCGGGTGTATGCGAAGATGGCGGAAGATGGCTTGTTACCCGGTTTTGTACGGATGCGAGGAGACAGTCCGGGCCGGGCGATTCTGGTTCAGGTAGGACTGGCAATTCTATTGGTACTGATTTCAAGCCTGCAGGGACTTTTATCGTATCTGGGACTGACGCTGTCCATCTCCGCAGCTGGTTCTGTGTTTTGCCTGTTTCTACCTGGTGTCCGCACGAAGCCGATGTCACATTACACGAATGTCATTCCCATGCTGTTCATCATCAGTACCCTGGTGGCGGCGGGTCTGTTGATCAGCTTTAAGCCTTGGCAACTGATGGGGACTGCAGTCACGTTCGCGATTGGTGTCGCTGCATATCTTTTGACGCGCATCTTTAATCCGAAATCGGTGTCGCTCAATCCCTCCGGGAAAAACAGGTCTGTTGAAACAGAAAGCATGCAGCAGCAGAGGGATTCTCAATCCTGACGGTGGTTCGTTTTCATATTATTTCGCGTTGCCAGAAGATTTTTCCGGAAGCTTCCCCGAACGCACTGCTTCAAGTTGCTTCTGCAACTCCCGTAGTCGACTTACCGCCTCCAGAGATTTATCGATGGCAGCCTCGTTGGGGTTCGCCACAGTGCCGATCTGCGATTTCAATGTTTTGATTTCGTCTCGGACTTTTTGAATCTGCTGGATGATTTCCTGTTCCGCAGCCAGCATCGCGGGTGTCACTGTGACCGGCGGCTTACTGGCTCCCAGGGGCTGGTCCACTGGCGGAGCGACAGGCTGTTTAGTTTCAGATGGTATCTGCCCGAAGTCATCCTGCGCATCAAACGAACCGCTGCGGAACTTCGGTTCGGGTTGTGGCATGGCTCCAACTGCGACGTGCATCAAAGGCCAGCCGGTTCCGACCAGGGCGATCACTGCAAAAATGATTGAGACCACTCGGCCGGCTTTGGACGGCTGGAAGTCTGGTTTGGATTCCATCAGGGGACGGACAGCTGGCTCCACGGGGATGTTATGAGCATCGCACCAGGCGACCAGTGAGTTTGCTCCCCACAGTCCCTGACCGGTGAAACTGTATCTGGTCCCGTTGGACAGTGAGATAGAGAAACCAGGGTCAGCCTGATCAAGCAGGATGGCCGATGTTGTAGCTCTCCAGTTGAAGATAGAGATGACCCAGGCCAGCACACGAAGCCATTGCGGCATCTGTTGTATATAGCCACCGATGCCTTCGATTTTATCCAGGGGAAAGTTGCGTCTGGTAAATCCCCATGTTTCAATACAGATCCCATTGTCATCCCACGTTAGCCTCCGTGTCTGATACCACGCTGTGATGACAAATATCGAGGCGAAGATTGCCCCGATGCCCCACATGATGACTGTCAGCGGCCACCAGTCTCGATCCAGTGGTCCGCCAGATGAATCGCTGGTGATGAGGAATGGCATTGCGAAGAAGGCACCTGAGCCAAAAGCTGCGAGCAGATCAGGCAGCCAGCCTGCTGCACGCGCCAGATAGAAGACGCCGGATTCAGCTGGACGAGCTCGAGGCAGGAAGATGTAGAACAGCAAGCCGCCGAACAATATCAATGCCCCATACGTACGATGCGGATACAGAATGTGAGTCGGAGCGGCGTCCCGGAGATCCGAGGGACTCGGCTCATACACACTTAGATAGCGAGGCGCGATTTTGGAATCTTCGGGATCAATGCGAATATACGCCAGGAGTGACTGATCCGGCCATTGTGCGTTCACTTGCTGGAACAGGGGGGCTGTCCTGGTGAGGTAGACCGCATTGCTATGATATTCGAGCCCCCGCACGGCAGCCCATGCCTTAGAGGGAGCTTTGTTGGTGACTGTCTCCTCAATGTCGTTCCAGAGCCCCTCCCATGAAGTTCCCGAAACGACGATCAGACGCCCTTCCGTTTCATAAGCGATGTAATCGGGAATTTTCCCGCGCGTTTTGCTGGCGAGGTCGATATCTTTGACTTGCTCCTCGCCGACATATTTCGACATCATCCCCTTGATGTTCTCGGAATGCTGTTGTCGCTCGCCGACCTCGCGCAACCAGTCAACAGGCTCAATCTGAAACAAGTCACGAGCGGGGGTCAGACACAGCGCAATGCCACCATAAAGGCAAATGGCAACGACAACTCGTCTCACGATTTCTCTCATCAGTGCAACTCTCCTTTTGAGTTACAGCCAGTGATCTTCCCCACAGACGGTTCCATGCGACAGGTCATAAAACAGGGAGGACAGATTCCGGGGCCGGTGATGATCGTTAAACGAACTGCGCGGCCTGATGATATTTTATCCGAGATTTCCCATATGGATCAGCCTGAAACCACTCCAGGCATGGACTTTCTTTGATTGTAACCACTGCGGTCCCCCGTGTCTAAAACAAAGTGATTTTTCGCCACTTTTGTTGTGCCTCTGTTGTTGAGATCCGGAAATTGCTGCCCGAGCGAATCATTTTTCAGTAGTCAACACGGTTTCTGCGCAGACTTTCTCTGTGAGGAACCCCGTTTTTCGCTATTTGATATACTTCCGCTTCACGTCATGCGTGACCGGCGGCGGAATTGCCAGTCGTGCAATCCGATCAAGAATTGCGGCGAACAATCTCCGTGGCACAGCCACTTCGGCCAGTTGAAAGAATACGTACTTGGCATGCCGGGTTACCTTGGCCCCAACCTTGACCAGCTTCTCCCGCAGCGTCGTCAGCGACCAGTTCTGTATAGGCTTGGGCAAGGCCAGCCGCCGCAGGAAATTGCCGAGGTTATAAGCTAAGGCGAACAGTTGCAACCGAGCTTGGTTGTCTTTGAACGTCCGGCAGGAGAGCTTCGTCCATCTGACGGCGTTCTTGCCTTCCTTGATCCACTGCTCGGCGGTGCCCCGACCGTTGTAGAACTTCACGACGTTCTTCGAGTGCTGGTTCAAGTTGGTCACGATGAATCCAACACGCGGGAACAGTTCGCCTGCGTGCCACTCAACTTTGGCCACCACGCGACGCGATCGCTGCCATGATTTTGCTTGATATTGGAAGCTGTGATAACAGACCTTGGGCTTGTGGGAAGGCCGTCCGACCGGACGGGTGAGCAAATGCGAGATTTCCCGCTCCAATACGGCGTTGGCTTTGAGGCGAATGGCGTAACGATAGTCTGCTTTCTCCAGCACACGATACAGCGCTGGAATGGCGAACGCCGCATCGCCGCGGAAGAACTTCGGAATGTCCAAATGCCGATACCGTTCGATCACCGGCAGTAGCACCTTCCGCCAGTATTTCGCGCTGGCCTTGTTGCCACGCCGCAGCATCGCGTACTCCAGATCACCATGCTGGTTGAACAGAAACAGCGGATGGTAACAGAGGCATGCAAAGTGGCCGTTGTAGGCCGCGCCCTGTTGCCGGCCGTAGGTCTCACTGACCGAGCTGTCCAGATCCAGGATGAGTTCTTTGAGCGGTCGCCGCCGGTGGAGGTTGTTGATCCAGCGTCCGGAGAGCTTCATCAGTGCCGTGAGATTGCGCTGCGTGCTGAGTATCTGCGTCTCGAAACGGCCCACCTCGCTGCTTGACGCCGCTTGTTTATCCGGCTGACTCGCCCTTCCGCCAACCACGTGGCGTAGCACCGGGTCCACACACAAGCGCTCAGCGTCATTGACATCTTCGTAGCCTGCCAGTCGGCTGTAGATCGACTGACGCAACAGCGGCACGAGTTGGTGCTGCTTGTTGCGGCCCGGGCGTGAATCGCTCAGCACATCTCCGCCCATTTCCGTCAGACCGAGCGCTGCATCCAGTTCCCGATAGGCCAGTAGTCCCGCATCGGTGGTGACCTGACTGCCGCAGAACTTCAGCTTCAATCGGCTGTCAAAACTGACCCGTAAATCCTGGTTTTGGCTGTCACCCATCAAGTTCCCCTGTCAGCATGGCATGAATTGGCAGAATAACCTTGTTTTGTAGGGGTGTGGCGCAAATTACGTGCCAAAGTGTAGGAAGTCATCTGGGAAATGCGGGTTTATATAGTTTTCCAGTTTTTGAGCAACTATAAAGCTACCTGCAGAAGATCATACTTTTTGCCATGACACTAAGAATTAAATGATTCCAGTTAGAATTTGTCCATTCCGGAACACTTGCAGAGGACGACCGGAGCGGGTGGTCAACAAAGTGTCAGGCGGGATGCCCAGTTGATTCAAGATGGTTGCATTCACATCTGCGGGTGAACACGCATTCGATGCAGGTTCGGAACCTGTTTTTTCTGTTGAACCGTAGACAAATCCCCGGCGAAATCCTCCTCCTGTAATCAGAATGCTCATTGCCCGCGCCCAGTGATCGCGTCCCCCTTGACTGTTAATAACCGGAGTGCGGCCGAACTCGCCCACGCAATAGACAATCGTCTCCTGCAGAAGACCACGATTCTTGAGATCTGAAATCAGGGCGGATAATGCCCGGTCAAGTTGAGGCAGGAGCGTTTCTCGCAGCTGGGTAAAGTTATTAGAATGGGTATCCCAGCCCCGTAAACCAATCGTAACAAAACGTGCTCCTCGTTCAATCAGTCTCCGTGCCGTAAGCGCGCTGCGTCCCAGTCCGAAACCATAGCGTGCCTGTGTCTGACTGTCCTCTTCAGAAAGATCCAGTGCCTGGCGGGTTTTACCACCTGCCAAAATACTCATGGCCTGCTGCTGAAACCGGTTCATCACTCGAGCACGCTGCTGATTGCCAAATCGCTCAAAACCGGTTTCCAGGCTTTGCAGAAGTGTTTTTCTGCGCGTGAGATCCTGAACTGTCATACCTTTCTGGAGCAGGAATGGATCCGGAGTCGCTGCCTGATCTCTGCGATTGGAGACGGAGTTGACTTGAAACGCATTGTATGTCGATCCCAGGTAACCTGCCTGGCCGATATTCAGTTCATCCATTTCGATATAAACCGGCACCTCCTGATTCACATCGAGTCGAGCTGCAACAACGGAACCGATTGAGGGATACTTCAGTGAGGGGCTGATCGGGTTTCCCGTTGTCACGTACTCGGTCCCCTGGCCATGTTCCGCAATCGTGTGACTGACAGAGCGAATCAGGGTGCATTCCTGCATCAGCCCGGCCAGTTTCGGCAGATGTTCACAAATCTCGATTCCCTTCGCAGCAGTAGAGATCGATCGGAATTCCCCACGAATCGAGGATGGAGCATCCCTTTTCAGGTCCCACATGTCGATGGTGGCGGGACCCCCTGCCAGCCAGACCAGAATAACATTTCGGGCTGGCGTCGACCGGCGGGTTGCAGACTCATGAGCTAACAGTGCTGCGGTTGTCAGTCCGGTTGCGCTGAATGCTCCCAGTTTCAGGAAGTCACGACGGTGAATGTGCGACATGGGGACTCTCCTCATTCAGTGATTTGTCATGAATTCACGAGTATTGATGATGGCCCAGACTAGGTCGTTGAAGGCTGATTCACGATTTTTGACACTGGCGATGTGTTTTGTCATGATTTCTCGCTCATCCCCGGAAGGTTGTCGGCTCAACATTCGCAAGTAGAGTTCATTGACGAGTTCGTTATCCTGCAGGTCCAGCAGAGTGCGAATCGATCCTGATTGGATCTTTTTGTGGATTGAAGAGTCGTTGATCAGAAACAGGGATTGTTTCAAACTCGGTTCCGTCTGGCGATCACAGTCACAGACCGATTGACGTTCTCCGCGACCGAAGGTCTGCAGAATACGCCCAGCAGTTCCCGCAATTCGATTTGTGCCGATTTCGATCGCCAGTGTTCCGCTCCGGACGTCATTTCCGAAATCCTGTTCGACTCCGAGGGCCTTGTTTAAAACATCCAGTGCGACTTCCGCCGACAAGGCACGCAATTGCTGGTGCGAGAAATTAAGCCTGTCTATTTCATTATTACCGCAAGGTTCAGACGTACGCTGATAAGTCGCCGACATCAGGATCTGCTTTTCAAGTTTCCGAATATCAAAGCCCGATTTTCGAAAATCGTCCGCAAGCTTGTTTAGTAGAGCCGGATGCGATGCAGGATTGCCGGCTGAAAAGGCATCTACCGGATCCACAAACCCGATTCCAAAATAGACGTTCCATACCCGATTCACAAAGCAATTGGCAAAATAAGGGTTCTGTTCCGACACCAGCCAGTCATAAAACTGTTTCCGCAGATTCCCCTGTGGGTTGAAGGCGATGCTCCCCAGGGCACGGGGCTGTACGACATCACCCATTTCCGGACTGGCAGCCTGCCAGTTGCGCCCGTCACGCAAATAGACTTCCTGCACGCGAGGAAGTGATTCCACTGTTTCTCCCTGTTGCTTCCGTTTGCGACGGGCGTCAATTTCAGCCATGATTGCCGTCTTCAATTCAGTGGAGGCACCGTAATTGACCTGCGAAAAGATGCTCTTAAATGCAATGTAGTCTTCCTGCGTCCAGCGATCGAAAGGATGTTTATGGCACTGTGCACAAGCGAGTCGGACACCAGTAAATGCGACCGCTGTTAACTCTGCGATTTCTTTCAGTGGAAAACGGCCGTCGTCTGAGACTCTTCTCCAGTATAAGTCCAGTGTCTTCCGGTCAGCGTAGTTATTTTCATTCGCATCGCTTTGTCGGATGAGAGCGGCTTCCTGTTGTATCCACTTGTCAATTTCCAGGTCTTCGCGGCTGGTAGCCAGAAGGATATCCTGTGTAATACTGGAGTACGGCGTGTTAGCAGCAAACCGTCGTCGAAACCAGTCATGCCACATCTGAGCACGGCGGCGGGCCATTTCTGGCGGCTCTCCCATCGTATCGACATCACATTTGGTGATGTCGCACATGCGAGACGCCCACAATGCGGCGTGCATCGGATGTGCCAGCAGGCGATCAATCACCGCTTCGCGTTTATCAGGACTGGCATCAGCACAAAAGCTGCGAATTTCATCTGGTGCGGGGATCGTTCCTATCGTATCGAGCATCAGGCGTCTGAGGAATTCTTCATCGCCGCACTGGGGAGATGCAGTGATGTTGAGTAGACGCAGTTTTTCACTGATCTTTTCATCGATGATACCAGGGGATCCCAAACATTCAGCTGTGGATTGATGTGACTTTGATAAACCTGAAAGCGCCTGAGAATACGGGACCAGTATTGGCACAGAGTCCATTGCTATACCGTACGAAACGACGATTGAAGTATCGCCAGAATGCTCAGGAGTAAGCTGATTACCGGATGAAACGGTCACAATCCCTTCATCGCGGCTGTTAAAGATACAGAGATCTGTGATGTCTTCCAGATTTCCATCTGTAAACTGAGCTTGAACCTTCAGGGCAACCGGTTTGCGAAGTTGATTTGTTCGATCGGAAAAGATGATTCGATCGGGGGCGATCTTCAGCCGGCGGATACGCCCTGAACCTGGCTTCCAAACGGCTCCGCCCGCGATCCAGAGTTGGATAGTACGATAAGCGGAACTGTCCTGCTGGAAGAGTATACCTCCTTCGTGTTCTGTCCCGCCGGACGGCTTGAGCAAGATCAGACTGTCAGCGGGAGATTTCAGATCTACGCGCTCGCGCAGATTCTGATAATCCATTTCTGCGGAATAACCAAACAGACTCAGGCGGAATCCGCCGCGCCCACTGAAGGACCCGTGACAGGCAGCCGTGTTGCAGCCCAGTTGTCCCAGCAACGGAGCGACATGCCGTTCAAAATCGACGTTCTTTCGCAACACAACGTCATGCGCGTCACGCTGCCTCGGATTGTCATCTGCAACGACCGGTTGCAGGAGGCCAGCGTCTCCCAGCCCCCACAATAGCATTGCCAGCCAGCCGATTAATCTTCCGCTTCCGTTGAACGTCATTGGTCCTCCCCTCAGCGTTCCAGGCGTTATTCACCTGGCTTGGATTTCTCAGAATCCTGCAACGTGAGCGTAATCACGTCATTTTCCCCTTCTTTCATCGTCATTGTTTTGACTTCAGTCTTCCTGTCTCCCTTAACGGCCTGCACCGTGAATTCCAGGTCCGGGCAGAGTGAAGAGGAACGGTAAACTCCATCGTCCTGTCTTTCAAAGCTCGTTGTCGAAAAATTGGGCTCCTTGTTATCCTTCACTGCAGAGTAGGTCACGTTGACTCTGGCCTCGTCCACGATTTCATCGGATTCATCGACGACTCTGACCTGTAAAATCGGGGCGACGTAACGCACGACACGAATATCAGTCAGATCTTCTTCTAATACGGGATAGTTAAGGTGTCGCAGGGGAGAGGCCTTTTTCCCCGGAAACTGAACCGTCAGCGCACTGTGTTCATTAGTTGTAAAGTTCAGTCGGGCATCTCGCAGTCCATGCGGAACCATTAATTTAAACTCACCTTTTTTTGTCGAAAGCCCCTCTCGAATAAATACAAACTGACCATTAAATTTGCCCATCACATGCGGAGAATGAATCCCGCGCGGCTTCCCTTTCGAGTCAAAAGACTTTCCGCTGATATAAATGTGTGGCACCGCCTGGATGTTGAGCGGTTGATTAAAGGTCTCTGCGGTCACCTCAATCACCTGACGTACAAACATGGCCGGGGGAGGCTCATCATGGAAGTTGGCATATTTCTGTTTTTCTAGCGCTCCAGTCGCTTTCGTCTGGACTTCAACCACATATTCGCCGGGCTGAACGGGACGCGTCGTAAATTCTCCTTTTGCGTTCGTTTTGCTGGAGCGTTTCATTTCATACGATGCATTCCGCTCCTGGGACTTGTCAGTCAGATTGACCCACACATCGGGTACAGGGTTTCCTCTGGCATCTCGCACGACCCCGTGCAGTGACTTGCCGCGGGTGACTGTGATATCTCCCAGGTCATCCCGTTTGGTGCCCAGGTCAATATGCTTCATACAATGCTCTCGTGGAATAAAGGACATGGAAGCGGTACCGTTTCTGGTTAAAGAAATCTCAAAATTTCCGGATTCATCCGTGGTCGTATCCATGGATGAACTCCCTTCCAGGAAACCGTCCACTTGCGGATCGGAGGAACTGGCCCTGATTTCGGCATGGGCGACAGGTTGCCCGGACTCATCGATCAGACGCCCTGTGATAGTAGTGCCGGGAACCATGGGCAGTTTCTTAAACCAGGGAGCTGCACCCAACTCCAGGTTTTTCTGAATCATCCCGTAACCGTAACTGCCACAGTGTCGCGGAGCATATTCAGGGTGACGTAGATCAAACATGATATAGAGCAGCCGCTGTTTCAACTGGTCCGGTGGTATCGTAAACGTGTATTTGCCGTTCGCGTCTGTGATGGATTCGGTCACAGCCAGTTCGCGCCAGTCGCCGGAATTCATCCGGGTCACAATTACGGTTGCCCCTGGAATGGGTTTGTCCGTGAAGGCATCGACAATCACTCCGGAATGTGTCACAGCTGCCAACTGCTTCTTTTTTTCAGCAGCGACCGGCTGATTGGCCTGTTTGTCTTGATCAGTCTTCTGAGTGTTTTCAGCTTCCGCTTTTACCACTTTGGAATCGGCGGCGGTCGCCCGGGTCAGTTTCAGAGACGCCAGCGGCACAGCGATCAGTAGCATGACTGACAGTACTGCAAGTACAATCCGGATGCGGCAGCGGGGGGAGATATGAAAGGAATCACTCAACAGCATTTCCACTCTGCGATACAGACTCGATCTGTAATCTGCCATCGCGAGCGCTCCCATGGATAATCTGACTTTTTGTTGAGAGAATGCCACCAGGGTTGCTGCGTATTCCGCGGGCTGGTCTGTATGACGGGCAGCGAACTGATCTGCAAGCTGGTCCTGACTGACTCGCAGTTCCCGTTTCAGTTTCCAGAAGAAGGGCTGTGACCATAGCAGAATCTGACACAGACTGGCCAACTGCCAGGTCAACAGGTCACGCCTCTGAATATGGGACCATTCGTGTGCCAGACTGTGTTGTAACGCCAGCTCATCCGTATCTTCGACCACACTTTGCGGCAGCAGGATCGTCGGTCGGAAAAGCCCGCACACCAGGGGGACCTGAATCCTGTCCGACATGACAAAAAGGATATCCGTTCGTGGTGTGAACGCACTAAACAGTGTACGGACACGTTCGTAATTCGATCCGGTCAACTGTGTAGACCGGGAAAGCAGTCGCCGGGTGAGTGCCAGCCCCACCAGGAGATAAACCAGTTGCACAGCAGAAATGAGAATCAATCCTGAGACCGTCATCAATCGCACCGTCTGCCATCCTCCCAGACTTTTCTGTACATGATGGTCGCTGGCCTGATCCGTAACCGTTGACAAGGAAGTGCCGTCATATGCATCAGCAATTGTGGTTTCGGTAGTCAGAGCAGGTGAGATGTTCTGAGCGACACTGTTCTTTACAGGTTCGGTGTTGTTGATCTCCGGTAGGGGAGTTTTGACTGTCTCCTCAGCTGACCGTGCAGGCAGGATTGGAATCAGGATGGAGGGGATCCCACAGAAGCTGATCAGAACCATCACGACTACGAGAACCGACAGCGACAGCTGTATCAGCCTCACGCGCTCCAGTGGTTGCTTGATCCTCTGGAGCAGCAGCAGGCTTACCCCCAGCAGACAGAAGGCCAGCACTGAGAATCGTACAATGAAATCAAACAGAAAATCGACCGAATTCATGAGCCTTTCTCCCTGTCTTCCTGCTTGGCCCTGCGGGCTTTGGCAATCAGTTTTTCCAGTTCACGCATTTCTTCCGGTGAGACATTCTCTGCCGAAAGCATGCTGAGCACGAATTTATCGAGAGCGCCGTCAAACACTTTGTCCACAAACCGGCTGGTTGCCTTCTCCAGCGTATACACCGGTGTGTAATAGTCCGTGCGGCCTTCACTCCGCTTTTTGACAAAACCTTTTCGGCACATGATGCGTACCAGCGTCTGCACTGTGGTAAAAGCACACTCCCCGTCAGGACAAAGGGCCTCGTGAATGTCTCGGACCTTCGCTTCTCCCAACTGCCACATCACCTTCAACAGATCGAGCTCCCGATCACTGGGCGTGGGGGTTGTCATTGATGTTCTCCCATTCTGAATTTGTCTCACACGACTAAACTAATAGTTTAGTTTATTGGGGGTGAAAAAAATGTCAAGAACTCATTTGAAAAATAATGCAACGCTCTGTCGCAACACGGTCTGGCGGATCTGAGTTGAAAATCCGGTGAGATTACGAAGTGATCAATGAGTTCATTTTACAGACCAGTAGCAATCAAAGTGATCTGAGTGAAATAGATTAAAAATACAAAAAACAGGCAAAATAAGTGGAAAGCGGGGATTTGTTTGTGTATTTATAGTTCTAAGGATTTTTATGGTTCGTTGAGGGACGGCATTCGCATTCCCTTAAGAATCATGTTAAAAAACATCCTGTTTCACATCTGTACCCGCCGCTGTTGACCCGCCATCAATCTAGGTAACCCGCCAAAAGAGTGTATCTGACCCGCCAGTGTTGCACTTCCGCATCGCGCTGCGCTTGCGCTGAGGTGTCGACGCCCGTGAATTTCCCACTAGATTACATCAGACAACATCTCTGTCAGGGGCCGACAACATGTTACTTACGAATTGGCTTGGTTCGCTTACTTCCCGTCTCCGTCGCCGACGTGTATTCCGTTCCCGTGATCGCCGTACCCTGCGTCGCAGCTGGCAGGCCGTCGTCAACAATCAGATTTCGACTACCGAAGTTCTGGAAGATCGTACGCTGTTGACGACCTATTTCCAGGGCGAACTGCTGCCCGATCCGGCGATCACGCCACATGATTTTGACTCGACCGGGAAATCGGTAGCTGTCGACGGTGACTGGATGGCGGTGGGGGCTTTTTCTGCTGACATTAACTCAGGATCTAATCAGGGCGCAGTCTATCTCTATTCTCGCAACGATTCCGGGACTCCTGAAAATCAGAGCGATGACACCTGGGATTTTCATTCGACAATTATCTCGCCTGAAGCATCTGCCTTTAATTTTGGATTCAGTGTCGCAGTTGACTCGGACAAGTTACTAATCGGATCTCCTTACGGACAGGATGGAGAAACGATCGGGTCGGCTTATCTGTATCAACAGAACCAGCATGGAACTCCGGACAATTTGAGTGATGATACCTGGGACCTGATCCAGACATTTTCCAGACCCACCAGTCTGGCTGATAATACTTTTGCATTTTTTGGAGAATCAGTTGCTCTCAGAGGAAATACGGCGGTCGTTGGGGCTTTTCGAGAGTCGTATAACTCGGCTTATCAATCTGGTGCTGCTTACGTCTTTTCAACTCAGGATAACTGGTCCTCGGTTTCTGTTGATAAACTGAAAGCCAGTGATGCAAACAACGGGGCGTTATTGAGTACTTCTGTTTCGATCAGCGCTGATGAGCAAAAAGTACTCGTTGCTGCCCCTGCAGATTCCGGAGGGTTAGGCGCTGCTTACTTGTTTGATCGCTCTCAAAATGGTCCCGGTGTTGAAGACGATTCCTGGACACAGGTTCGAAAATATGCTGGAACGTCAGATCATAATGGCTATGGCAGTTCTGTCGCGATCGACAACGGCTACGCTGTCATCGGGGATAGTGCAGAGGTCAATGGGGGGGCGGCTTATGTTCTGGATGGTTCTCAGAACTGGAACGTCGTTAAGACATTGATGGCCAGTGATGAAGTAACAGGGGATGGGTTTGGAAGTTCGGTAGCAGTCAGTGGGACCAGCATCGTCGTCGGAGCTTACACTGCAGAGAGTGCCTATATTTATGATGGTTCGCAAGGCTGGACCTCGCCGGCCGAGCAGAAAGTAGTGGCTTCTGATCCAGTGGCTTATAGCTTTTTCGGGAATTCTGTTTCCATTGATAATCAAACCGTTCTGGTCGGTGCTTACAACCACACTCATGGAGGGATTAAATCCGGAGCAGCCTATGCCTTTGGAATTCCCCCCATCATCGACTTCACATCAGAGCTCTCTGGCGGCATTCTGACGATCAGCCATAGTACGTTCTCCAGCGGACATCTTTCTCTGTCAGTGAGTGGTGGACTCCTGACGGTCAGTGATCCCTATATTAACATCGAAGCCCCTGCAGGAGCTTCGCCAGTCGATGAGCACTCCTATACCATTCCACTCTCAGCGCTCTCAGGAGGGACAATCAATATCATTGGGGGGCCCGGGAGCGACGAATTGACTGTTGATTCATCACTGGAGGCCGCCGGTCTGAAGGTGAATTTTAGTGGAGGTAACGGTCCTGGAAACGACAGCCTGATCCTGACCGGGAGTGCCGCATCGACTTCTTATCAGTTCGACAATCTCAACGACGGCAGTATCGCACTGAATGGTTCCGGCACCAGTTTTGTGACTTATACCGGTTTAGAGCCGATCACCTCTTCGATTGCTTCCACGGATGTCGAGCTGCATTACAGTGATGCCAACGACATCATTTATGTGAATGATGCGGGCGGGGGACAGACTACCGTTACATCCACCGCAGGGGAGTCGGTAACATTTCTTACCCCGACCAGTACCTTTGAAATCGATGCCGGGGGAGGTACGAATCAAATCCATTTTACCTCACTGGAAAGTGGTTTCAGTGCGGACCTCAATGTGATTGATGGCGGAGGGACCGATTCGGTTTACCTGGAGACTTCTCTCGATCTGGGCAGTGGCGATACGAGTATCAATTCCAGTTACACTTATGTCGCTCCTTATGTGGTGACTACCGGAAATATCAGCATCAACTCCGATACCATCAACTTCTCTTACGCACTCAGCAGTATTGATGCTGGCAGCGGAAACATCAAGCTGGAAGCGTACAACGCATTATCCCTGGGAAGTCTGACAACAACAGGCAATGTTTCGATTACTGCCCACGGCAATATCAACGATGGTAATAGTACAAACAATAATATTACTGCTGCGAATGCAGTCCTGACGAGCACCGTTGGATCGATTGGCGGCTCTGGTGATCTGGAAACCACTGTTGACAACCTGGAAATCCAGGCTCGTGATAATATTATCATAAAAAATACGGGTGACCTGACGATTGGAGGAGCAGGAGATCTCAGCGGCGTTCGTTCTGTCTATGGCTCGGTAGATCTCAGAACGACCGGGGCGTTGGATCTGGTGGAAGATGTCAGAAGTTATGGTCAACTGTATTTGCTGGCCAGCCAGGCGAGTGAAGGTAGTCCGAATAAAGATATCAATGTTCATTCTGGCGTCTTCGTTCAATCGCAGTATAGCAATGTTTATATAAACGCCGGAGATGATTTTACCGCCGAAGCAAATACACAGATCGCTTCTTACACAGGATATGGTTATGGGATTTACTTGTATGTCAACAATGCAAATAATGATCCAGCCGGTAGTGTGGTGAATCTGCTGGGACAGCTTTATGCTGGTTCGGTCGGCACAATTCTGAATGGAAGTAGCTATTCCGACTCGTTCTATGTGACTCCCAGCTTGAATTCCACAATCCATTTACATGGTGGTAGTCCAGGGGCACCGACTTCACCGGGCGATTCGTTGACTTACTATGTTCCTGTGGGGGCAGGGGCTTCCCTGTTGGGGCCTGGAATCGATTATGGAAGCATCAATTACTCCGGTGCAACCAGTTATCTGGGAATTGATTACGACGGAATTGAAAGCTTGTCAAACGGAGGAGCACCACCGGCTACTGGTCATTTAATGATCGCGGGCACAGGCTCTTCTGATACTCTGACCATCAACGCCACGGATGCGAATTCGGGTACCTGGCAGTTAAACAGCGATCCGGTGGTCAGCTTTTCCAACATCGAAGATCTTTCCTTCTTCGGTCTGACTGGGATCGATAAGTTGATCATTAACAACCCCGTCGGAGGGGTGTTCAATCCGGTCAACGGGATATATTTTGATGGCGGTCCCGGTGGAACGACCATTGGAGATTCCCTCGAAATCGTCGGAGGAACCGCGACAACGGAAGAATTTCAGTTTCAATTTGACGGAGACAGTACATATGGTGCCGATGGTGCCATTTTCTTTAATGGTGCAACCACTCCGGCCATTCATTATCACAATCTGGATCAGCCAGTCGTCTCAAGCGTCGCTACAACAAAGACCATTCTCAAACATGCTGGACAGGGATATCTGAATGATGCCGGGGGAGGGCAGACCTCTTTCGCGAACGGTTCAAAAACTCTGGTTACATTTGATACTCCGTCCTCGGAGCTGGATGCCAATAGTGGAGGACTGGGAGGGAACATCTATCTCAACTCGCTGGACACCAGTTTTAGTGGTCAGTTGCAACTGGGATCGTTAGATCGATCTGATAATGCAGGTGTCCAGGGCAATGTCAATCTGGGAGCCGTCAACCTGAGTATTCATGGGAACTCAGCATCGTTTTCCGGAAACCTGACCCTGGATGGCGAACTCAATGTCATTTCTGATTACTTCAGTTCCTATACATCGACCACGATCAATGCCGGCAGCGGAAATGTGAACCTGCAGGTGAGAGGCGATATCTACCTGCCATCTGTCACAACGAGTGGTAACGTCACCATCGATTCCATTGCCGGTAATATTTATGACAAAAACTCCGGCAGTAAGAATGTGACTGCGACAAATCTCGCGCTGTTTGCTGCGCATGGTCTGATTGACGGCCTGGAAACCGAAGTCAGTGGTCTGGAAGCAATCGCTGGTGGAAACTTGCAGATAATCAATATGGGCGACTTGACGTTGGGGGGGAGTCACATCCCAACTGAATGGAGTTCAATCCACTACAGGATACGTCAACCTGTCATCTTATGGCGCGGTGACTGTTGAGGAAGATGTGAATGCAGCTGGATTTTTAAATATCTCGACATTTGCACCGGTAGCAGGCAGTTTCGCTGAAGATATTACTGTGAAATCAGGAGTGACTCTGGGATCGGATACGTATTACGTAGGACTATTCTCAGATGATGATCTGTCGATCGAATCCGGAGCAGAAATTGTTGCCCCTGTTGGTTTCATTCGCTTATACGTGAATCGATTGAACACGGATTCAACTGGTGGGACGCTGGATCTGTCAGGTCAAATGTCGACACCCGGAGGGACACTCGTGTATGGCAGTAATGATATTGATACTTTCAACATCATTCCCAGTCAGAATTCTCAAATCATCGTTGCCGGCGGCGATCCCGCGGCACCCGCTTCTCCAGGTGATACACTCGTCTATCATACGCCTCCGGGTGAAACCGCAACACCGGCCACCTCTGGTACCGACAGCGGAACGATTTCCTTTACCGGCGGCTATCAGAATATCAGCTATTCGCAGATTGAGACGACCTATGCTCCCGGTGTCCTTTCCATCGACGGCACCGGTAGCGACGATGAACTGGTCATTAACGCAACCGGTGCCGACTCGGGAACCTACCAGCTGAATGGCGGGCCTGTGATGGCCTTTTCCGGGCTGACCAGTCTGATCTTTAACGGCTCCGATGGGGACGATCGGCTGGTGATCAATAACCCGACCGGTAGTGTGTTCGATCCGATTGACGGCATCATCTTCAACGGAGGAACCGGCGGCGAAAACGGAGATGGTGACGTCATCGAGATCAACGGGGGATCGGCGAGTTCGGTCGACTATGAGTTTACGAATGCGACGGACGGCAAAATATACTATGACGGCGAAGCCACCGCGACCATCACTTATACCGGCCTGGAACCAATTTCTGACTCTATTTCTGCCGGCGACCGGATTTTCAGTTTCACTGGAGGGACGGAGGTCGTCACCGTGTCTGATGATGGCGTCGCCGGGAATGGATATTCAAAGATTGTTTCTACCCTGGGGGAAGGCGTCAAGTACTTCGATGCCAGCACGAACGTGATCATCAAAACCACCGGCGGCTCCGGGACGGATGCCGTACACATTGAGGGCGTGGACAGTACCTTCGATGCTAATCTGACGATCCAGGCCGATTCCGATGATACAGTCACTTTCCAGAACAATGCGTCCGATATTAATTCCGGAGATCTGGACATCACTGCCGGCAGCATCGCCTTAAATGCCGCTTTCACGACATCAGGGAATGTCTCGCTGAATGCGACCGGTGGTTCGATCAGCGGGGGCAGCCTGCTGTCGGCGACGAACGCGCATCTTGAAGCAACAGGTAACGTCGGCAGCGGCGTGGGGTCGGAAGTGAATCTGGCTATCACCGCCTTGGAAGCAGACGTCAACGGCAGTCTGTACGTCAAAGACACCGATGCGCTCAACATCGGCTATGGTGGCACACTTACCGGCGTGACAGTCGGCGGCGCTTCACGGATTGAGACGGGTAGTACGCTGACAGTAAAAGAAAACATCACTGCTTCAAACGGGAACCTGCAGCTGGAAAACACGGTAGGCAACTTCCAGCTCAACAGCGGGGTCACGATTTCCAATGGTGCCTATTCGGTGGATGTCGATTCAGCGAGCTATAGCTTCATATATGGTACGGTGCAGACCAACGCTGGAGAGATCAACCTGCGGGCTGACACTGGCCTGATTCTGGGCGCTGCTTCGGTGGTCGATACGACTTCAGGTACATCCACCGCGACCGTCACGCTCGCCGCTGATTACAATAATGACAACACTGGCGAATTCACGCAGTCTGAGGGAGGGCTGGTCGACGCGCATGCTGGTACTCTGAACGTGACGGCCTACGGAAACGCCTACATCTCCGATCTAAAAGGGGCAACGGTCCAGGTTAAGAGCAAGCACGCAGCGGTTTATGACAATACAAGCTCAGATGTGACTTCGCTTACCGCCACCAATGCTTATCTCGAGGCTGGTACATTGGTGAATGTTAATACGGCCGTTTCGACACTGGCCGGTCGTGCTCAGAGTGGCCAGTTCCTGCTCAGCAACACAGGTGCCCTGTCGATTGGTACCGTGAGTAGTAATCCCGCCGGCGTGGGCGCGACCCAGACGACGCCCTCCAATGGGAAGATCACCATTACAGCAGACAGTATTGCGCTGAATCAGGAGGTCACAGCATCGGGTAATGTTTCCCTGAACGCGACAGCCGGTTCGATTACCGGGGCCGGCCTGGTGACGGGATTCGTTGCCCAGTTGCAGGCAACAGGGAATGCCGGTGGTTCGGGAACGGAACTCAATCTGGCCGCCGGAGTTCTGGAAGCGGACGTCGATGGCACGCTATATGTTGATAATTCGGGACAACTTCAGATCGGATATTCCGGCGGACTGTACGGGGTCACCGTCGGAGGCGCTGCGCAGATTACTTCAACGGGCAGGATGGCCGTTACGGAAAAGATCGCCGCTTCTGGCGGAAACCTCAAGCTGGAAAATACGGGGGGAGACTTCTGGGTCAACAGTGGGATCACGATTTCGAATGGTGCCTATTCGATTGAAGTCGATTCGGCAAACGATCTCGCCGTCAACGGTACGATACAGACCAGTGGGGGCGCGATCAGCCTGCTGGCCGACAGGCACCTGACGATGGGAACCAATGGAGTTGTCGATACCACCTCCAACACCTCCACGGCGACGGTCACGCTGACCGCGGATGCAGATCATAACAATACTGGTTACCTCTTTCAGCAGGACGGAAGTGTGGTCAATGCGCAGGCGGGCACGCTGAATGCGACAGCCTACGAGGAAATCTATCTTGCCGATCTGCGGGGGACGACGGTCATGGTCGATTCCGCAGCAGGGGCAATCCTGGATAACACTGTTGCCGAGGATCCCCTGATTACTGCCGCCTCTGCTTATCTGGAAGCCGGTACGAGTGTGGGAACCTCTGATGATATTAATACGTCTGTCGCTACAATCGCTGGTCGTGCCTCATTGGGCCAGTTCCGGGTCAGTAACAGCAGTCCGCTGACGATTGGTACAGTGACCGGCTATCCAGCAGGTGTAGACACCACGGGCGGCGGTGTCATCATCACTGCTTCCGGTGCATTGCAGGTTTCTAATGACGTCACCTCGGTCGGTGACATCATACTTAAGTCTGGTGATACCAGCTTGACCGGAGACGATCTGACGATTGGTGCCGACGTCACTGTGCAGTCGACCGGAAGTACAGTGATATTGGAGGTCGGCGACAAACTGTATCTCAACTCGACAGCCAGTGTGATTTCTGATACGTCATATATCCACGTGAATCTGGATTTCGGAAATGCTGATGGGGGCGTTGGGGGTGTAGCCTACCTCAATGGGACGCTCAATGCCGCCACCAGCATCAATATGTACGGTAATAGTGACGACGACCAGGTGATTATCGACGGTAACGGTGGTGGCCTCAATAACGGCGGCACTGTTGATGGCGTCGAAAGCCTGTTCTCCTTTAACGGTTACGGCGGTACGGATGAACTGATCGTGGATGACTCGGGCGATACCACCAGCGACACCGTGACAATCCTTAGTGCGGGGATTGGCAGTGGTTCACTTTCAGGCGCCGGTACAGTTTCGCTCGGTTTTGAAGGGCTGGAAAACCTGACTTTCTATGCCGGATCAGCCGCCGATGACATTACGGTCAATCCGAATGCATTGACGACAATTAATATCGTCGGCGGGGATCCCGCAGCACCCACAATGCCTGCTGACAAACTGACCTATCTGACACCGTCAGGAGAAAGTTCGAACCTGACTCCCACAGGTGCTTTTGCGGGCACGATCTCTGCGACCGGCGGCTATCAGGACGTGCAGTACGATCAGATCGAAAATCTGTCGATGTCCGGAGAACTCAAGGTAACCGGTACCAGTGGCGATGATACCCTGACAATTACTGCCACCAGCGCAAATTCAGGCAGCTATCAGATCGGCAGCGGCCCGGTGATTGACTTCACCGGCGTGACTAAATTTACCTTTGAAGGTGGGGACGGCGATGACAAACTGGTGATCAACAACCCGACTACGGGAGTGTTTGCTCCCACGGGAGGTATCTTCTTCGACGGGCAAGGGCAGACCAGTGGCGATTCGCTGGAGATCGTTGGGGGTACAGCAGGCTCGGTCGAACACGAGTTCCTGAACGACCATGACGGTTACGTCTACTACAACGGATCCCCGACGGCCACGATCACTTACACCGGCCTGGAACCGGTGAGCGATACGATTCTCGCCAACGACCGGACCTTCAGCTTCCTGGGCGGTGCTGAGACAATTACGCTGTCTGATGATGGTGATGTCGGCGATGGAGAATCCCAGATCGATTCCGATCTGTTTGGTGAAGTGGTGACCTTCCTCAATGCCACCAATAATGTGATTATTAAAACTACCGACGGTACCGGTGCCGATAACGTCAATATTGAAGGCGTTGATAGTCTGTTTGATGCTGATCTGACGGTTCAGGCTGGCACCGACGACACGACGACATTTCAGAGTAATCCCACCGACATCGGTTCCGGAGATCTGGAAGTCACTGCCGGCAGTATTGCATTGAATACAGCATTCACAACCACCGGGAACGTTGCCCTGAATGCGAACAACGGTTCGATTACAGGAACCAGCCTGATTACAGCGAACAATGCACGCTTAGAGGCAACAGGCGATGTCGGCGCTTCGGGGACAGAAGTTGAACTGGCAGTCAGTGGTCTGGAAGCCGATGTGACTGGCAGTCTGTATGTGAATAATACAGGAGCGCTCAGCATTGGTTACGCAGGTGGCAGCCTCACCGGGGTCTCAGTGGGAGCTGCCTCCACGATTACGTCCACGGGTACGCTCTCGATTACCGAAGATATCACTGAAACTGGGTTTGGTACAGTTCATGTAGAGTCCACCGGTGGCAATGTCCAGATGACGTCCGGCACCAAAATTGACGGTAGCTTGGGTGATCTGGAAGTGGTTGCCGGGAATGACGTTCAGCTCAGCTTACTCACGACCTCCGCTAATGTCTCCGTCACTGCCACTTCTGGTGCAATCACCGACATCAATGGTGGATCGAATAACATCAATGCGACCAACGCCACGCTGCTCGCCGGCACTGGCGCCGGTGTGGGCGATGCCCTGGAAACGACCATCACCGCCATGGAAGCCAATACCGGTGCCGGGCTGTACGTCGATAACACGGGCTATCTCTATATCGGTTTCACCGGTGGCATCAACGGAGTGACCGTCGGGGCAGCCTCGCGGGTTGCGTCGACCGATACGATGCTGGTGACGGAAGATATCACCGCTACCGGCGGGAATCTGCAACTGGAAAGCACAGGGGGAAGCTTTTCGCAGTACAGTGGGACAACGATCTCGAATGACACCCATTCGATCGAGGTTGATTCGGCAAGCGTACTCTCCGTGCATGATACGATTCAGACTACTGGTGGAGAGATCAGCCTGCGGGCCGACGATAACCTGATTCTGTATAACACGTCAGTGGTAGATACCACTTCAGGCACATCCACCGCAACAGTGACGTTGTCCGCGGATGATGATGGTAACTCCAGTGGAGAATTCAGGCAGTACGAAGGAAGCCTGGTCGACGCGCAGGTGGGAACACTGAACGTGACAGCCTACGGAAACATTTACATTGCGGATCTACAGGGTGACACAGTCCAGGTCGATTCTGCCGCCTTAGCGATTATCGACTATACCAGCTCAGAAGACGCGCTGATTACAGCCTCAAATGCCTATCTGGAAGCGGGTACTGCGATCGGAGGCAGCGATGATATTGATACAGCTGTGGGGACTCTGGCAGGCCGTTCGCAGAATGGCGACTTCCAGGTCAGCAACACTGGTTCCCTGACGATTGGGACGGTGAGCGGTTATCCAGCGGGTGTAATCGCTACGAACGGCGCTGTCACGATTACCACCTTCAGCCCGCTGACGGTGGCCAGCAATGTGACGGCTGCCGGGACGGTCACTCTGACTGCCACGGATAATGCCGGCCCGGCGATGATCTGACGATCAATGGCGGCGGTGTGACGGTCGAGTCAACCGGTGCGGATGTGGTCCTCAACTCCGGCGATGACTTCCTGCTCTCGCTGGGTGGTTCTGTCATTGCTGATACGACGATTACGATCAACATCGATCCGATTACCGATGGTGCCGGGGCGACGGTCGACCTGCTGGGGAATGTGGACGCGACGCTGACGACCATCAACGGCGGTGACGACAGCGATATCTTCAATATCCTGCCGACATCTGATTCGCCCATCAATATCGTGGGTGGCAATCCGACACTGCCGGGACCAGGGGACACTCTGAATATTGATCTGAGTGGGGTAACGAATCCTGCCCTGGTTCTGGGGGCAACGCCCGGTTCGGGAACCTTTAACTTTATCGCCCCGGATACCGAACTGCCTGTCAGCTTCACCAGCATTGAAGACGTCAATACCAGTGCCGGTGCCTACCACCTGGTGCTGGATATGGTCAATTCCGGCTTCCAGAACGCCGCCGATGACACGATTGACGTCGGCCTGGATGCGGGCGGGAACAACCTGCTAATCGACATTAACGGTGGCAACTTCTTCACCGGCGACGATGCCGATATCCTTTCCTTCACGGTATTAGGGTCCAACGACAACGACACCCTGAACATTAACGAAACCGCCGGCGGTCTGCCGTTCTTCGCGACCGCGGCACCTGCGGGGATTCCGGGTTCCAATGGCGCGCACCTGAACCTGGCCGCGGAAACGTTCCTGGAAGATGAGTTCAACCCCACCACTTACGACGTGAACGATATCACGATTCACTACGACGGGAAGAACGGAACCGACGCGATCAACGTGAACTTCCTCACCGATCACAACGCCGGTTATTTCTCGGACGTATTGGACGGTCTGGGCAGCGGTAACATCGCGGCTGCCACCACTGCCGGCACCGACATCGACCTGGGGCTCTCCTTCGCCAACGTCGAAGAGGTGGGCCTCTCCGGTTCGGGAACCGGTGGGGGCCTGCACGTGGACGCTTCTTCGACGCCCGACACGACCGGGCTGAATATCAATGATGACGGCACACCTGCCGACGGCATCTCCCAGATTACCGGGAACGGTGGTTTCACGGATCTCCTGTTCGAGGACTTTACCGATCTGCAGGTCCTGTCGGGAACCGGTGCGGAAACCATCGATCTGATCGCCCTCGACTCCGCCACGACCCTGACGAATGTCGAGCTGGATGCCGACGATGTGTTCGCGGTCGATGATACGGCCAACGACACGATCCGCGTCCGCAGCACACCGGCTGGTGTTTTGAATGTGAACGTGCTGGGTGGCCTGGGCGATGACCTGATTCAGGTTTTCGATGCCGGGAGCACGGTGAATAACATCTTCGCCGCCCTGGATGTGGACGGGGAAGGCGGCAACGACACGCTGATCATCGTCGATAGTGGCGACGGCACCGGCGACACGTTCGAAGTCACTTCCACGACTGTGGACGGACTCTCCAGCTCTGCCGGCACCGATGTGACGTATGCCAACATCGACAATCTGAACGTGACCGGCACCGACGGAGACGACACAATTAACGTCAACCTGGGCCTGCAGGAAGATCTGAACAACGTGACGATCAACGGTGCGGGCGGCGATGACGACTCCAACGTGCAGAACAGCACGCCGGCCGGTGTGAATACCGTACTTAACGGACAGGCCGGCAACGACGAGTTCTTCTTCCTGGGGAGCAACGTCCTGCGGGGCTTCATCAACGGGGGCGGCAACGTCGATACGATCGACTATAGCGGCTACACCCCGGTGGTGCACGTGGAACTGACGGGTCTGGGAACGACGGACGGCTTCCAGGGGACCGAAAACAACGGCAGCATCCTGGGCACCGGCATCGGGGGCACCGGCTTTGACAACATCAACGACCTGGTCGGTTCAGCCGGTGTGGACACGCTGGAAGGTCCCAACCTGAACAACTACTGGGGCGTGACTTCGACCGATGAAGGGTTCATCATCGCCGAACGGAACAACCTGGCGATTGGTCGTCCGACGCTGCCCGGCGACGCGATTGCGACTCCGCCGGAAGAGCGGCTGGATTTCACCAGCTTCCAGAACCTGATCGGGGGGACGCAGGACGACCGCTTCGATCTGAGCGACGGGGCTGGCCTGACCGGCAGCCTGGACGGGGACGCCGGTAACGACAGCCTGGACTACCGCGACTATACCACGGGCGTGAACGTCGACCTGTTCGCGGGCACCGCCACGAACATCGGCGGCGGCCTGGTCGCCGGCACCGGGGGTGGCGATGACGACAACAGCATCGAAAACGTCTTCGGCGGTGACGGCAACGACAATATCACCGGCGACAACGACAACAACATCCTGGGCGACGGCCTGGGCAGCGACAACCTGGACGGCGGCGGTTACGGCGTCGGCAGCGAAAACGGCGGCAACGACGTATTCCTGATGGAACCGGGGGCCGGCGGCAGTGCCGACGTGATCACCGATATCCACGGCAACGATACGGTTGACTTCCGCTTCGCCAGCCAGGGCATCGTGTTCGACGTGGACATCATCAACACCCCGCAGGACGTCTTCGGGGGGAACACGGTCGAGCTGCGTCAGCTGCAGCCCGAACAGCCGGACACGAACCCCAGCTTCATGGAAAACGTGGTCGGCAGTGAGTTCGACGACTACATCTTTATCGATCCGCTCTCCCAGGACGGCAACTACCCGATCGACGGACCGCCGGTCCTGCGTTCGGCCGACGGACGGGGTGGCACGGACACCCTGGACTTCGACGCCAAGGGGCAGGCCGTGATCGATACCGGCTACTCCCTGACGGCCGACGGGGTCGGGACAGTGCAGTACCTCAACTTCGAGAACGTGACCCCGTTCGAAGACAATCCCGCGACGATCGTCGATGACGGCGACCTGGGCTTCAGCCTGGAAGGGGACTGGCCTTACCATCCGGCGGGCACCGCCGCTACCACGACGGGCATCGGCTACGAAGACGATGTGCATACCATGCAGTCGCAACTGGTGGATCCGGTCCACTACGGCGATGCCCGGGCCTTCTGGGAATTCTACGGGCTGACCCCGGGCGTCTACCGCGTCTCGGTCACCTGGCCCGCTTCGGACAATGCGTTTGTGATTCCGACCATGGCGACCGACGCTCCGTATACCGTCTTCGACGGTTCCCGGAACGACGTTGGTACCACGGCGGTCGACCTGGGGACCTTCGATCTGAATCAGCAACTGGCCCCCGATGACTTCCAGGCCGACGGCGCCCTGTGGGAAGACCTGGGGACCTTCACGATCAACAGCCGGACGCTGACCGTGATGCTGACCAACCTGGCCGACGGCCTGATCACCGCCGATGCGGTTCGCATCGAACGGGTCTCCGCCGGTCCGGAAGTGCAGCTGACCGACGTGACGGACGTCGCGGCACCGCCGGTCGTCCTGGTGGACGGCAATCCGGGGGGCATCGACTTCGGCACGACCGAACTGCTGACCGACCTGACCCGGACATTTGAGATCACCAACACCGGCTCCGCTGCCCTGAACATCAGCAACATCGTGATTCCGACCGGCTTCACGACCACGCTGACGGCACAGAGCGTGGGGGTCGGTGCTACGATCAGCTTTGACATCACCATGGACTCGACCGCCTTCGGCGACCGGTCCGGTCTGTTCTCGTTCGACACCGACGACGTGGACGAAGC
>NZ_CP037421.1:4157496-4165778 GCF_007748155.1 Gimesia panareensis | reverse complement strand
TTTGAACAACATCCGGCAAGCTCGGTAATCGGTATCGCAATCCGTCGTGGTGACGCACAACTTCGCCTTCAGGAACTCTGGCAAGCTGAAGCGGCTGTAAAACAGCAGGAAACACTCAACGCACAAATTACAAATAATATTGCTCGACAACAGGCAGAACACCAACTCAATATGCAATATCTGATTCAATTCGGTGTTCGCGCTGATGAACGGTCACAGTTTCAGCACTTACTGGAACAGATTACCGAACATGGAGGGCTCTCACTCCGAGAAGCAGCGAACCTGACACACGTAGCCATTCAACGGAACGGATCAGTGGATTCATCCGCCTCATCACTGGTCACTTCCGGTTTGACATGATAGTCCTGATCGGTCAACTGAATCAGAGTCCCCTGTAGGAGTTGTTGACGGTACAGTTCGATTTCCTGATCTGCTTCAGTAGCTGAGATGAAAAAATCTGATTCAAAATTCTTTTCGATGAGCGTATCGACGGCATCCCGCAGCTGAGGAGAGTCGTATAGAGGCAAATAATCGACGTTCACGAAATGGACTTGGGGGTCACCGGCGAACATGCCAAACGCTTCCCCCGTCTGCAATCTGCGAATATCTTTGCCCCATTGCAGAGACTGCTCTTCAAAACTTTCGTAGGTGATATTGCTGATCTCCTCGAACGTATCATGGATCGGTACATTCGACTCACTGCGTCCGGAGGAGTTCCCTGTACTGTCAGCGTGCGTATGACCTTTTGAAGTAGAAGAGTTCCTGCCATCTTTTTTAGATTTTGTCGGGCGATATGTTTCTGGTGGAATTGATTCGCCGCTGGACTGACTGTAACCGGTTGAATTTTGTTCCATATTGGAAGTAGATCTGGTACTGGTGCTCGATTCCGTTTCGAGCCATTCTTTGCGGTAACCGAGAATCAACTGTTTTTTGCTCTTGAGTATGTCTTTGATTTTTCTGGATTCATACGTCAGTTTGGTCAGTTCATCCGCAATGATGTCGGCATCCCGGGCATTGTTGGCAAACATCAGCCGGCTACGGGCTTGCCAGATCATCTGCGTCAAATCCACGTCTTCCCGATCCAGTTGTGCAAAGGATTGATGGGCCAGAATCAACCTCAGTCCCATTTGCCTGACAGTAGGAAGGGCATCCTCAATATCAACGGAGACATACTTTTGGAACTCATCCATCACAACATAAGTCGGATCAACGGCCTGTTTTCCTGCATTCGTTGAAAGTCGACTGGCAGTCTCCACGATTTCATTGAGCGCCAAAGCACCAATCGTATCAGCAACGAATCCAGGAAGCCTTCCGTATTTTCCCAGGTTGAGAATGACAATCCTGCGTTCTTTAATAAAACGCTCGCAATCAAAGAGGCTTCGTGTACAGCCAAACATACGACGCAGGTTGGTGGATTCAAAAAACGGGTCCAGTCGATTGCGTGTCGATTCCAGAATCCGCACCGCTTCACTGCCGCGTGCTCCCAGAATATCATTCCAATGAAAGCGGATATCACCAGGGATCCGGTTCAGAATGGCTTCATGCTCCGGTGATCCAGGATGCAACAGATGTTTGCACATCGCAATTGGTAGTCCCATCATCGCTGCCGCACAAAAGGCCTTGTATGTCCACTGCAATAAACGGGGTTGCTGAGAAACATCCTGAGCCGCCCAGGCCCGCAGCACAATGTCGACCGAACGCATTGTTTGATAATAGCGATTTGCTTCAGAGGTGTGAGAAAGCGGATTAAACGGCATGATGACGTCTTCCCGCGCTGGCTCGATGTAAACCAGGCGATCCCGCACATGCTGAGGACAAAGTCGTTCATTGGCCATCCAACCGAGTAAATCCCGGGACAAATTGCCCATGGGATCAATTAGAAAGAGAGCACACATCTCTGATCGTGGCTGCATCAAAATCGGCCGTAATAATGTCTGAATGGCGGTCGACTTTCCTGAACCGGTAGCTCCGATTAAGTGAAAATGCGTACGAAACTGATCCGGTTCAATATTGATCTGAGAATCAGTCAACCGGTCTATTCCCAGTTGAATTGGAATCATGACAATCTCCTGGTCATTGTTAGTTAGTGATTACGTGATAAAAATGCCCGAATCAATGCTTCCTCCTGTGCACTGAGCGAAGCTTGAATTGTCTGGAGAGTGATTGCATCGTATTCCAGATTTTCAATCTCGATTCTCTGTTCTCGAAAATAGAGAGCAATTTCCTGCAACGAGTTGAAATTAGCCTGGCTACCTGATTCTTTGCCGAGTGACTGAGCAATCATCTCCTTGAGTAATTCACCCCTTTTCTCCACCATTTCTGCGGAATACTGATCGGAGAGATATTCATGAAAATAAGATTCTAATCGTTCTGGCTTGAGCTTATCTCGCAATTCCAGGGCATGTTGGTCGTATAGTAATTGACACTGAAGGCGTACTTCTTCCCGTCGACGTTGCTGATCTTCTTGATATTTTTTTCTACGTTCTGCTTCTTGCTGCTGTTGTTCTTGTTCGGGCTTTCTCCGTTTTAATTCAGCTTCTCTCTCTTTTTGACTTCGCTTCCGTTCTTGTTCCAGTTTCTTTTCTTGTAGACGCTCACGGCGTTTTCTCAGGAAAGATCTCAAGCGTTCTACACCAGCCCCAATTGTTTGTTCATAAAGCGAAAAGAGTATGGGAAGCAAGATCCAGCAAAGCCCCAGTGCCATGCCAGCGACTACCAAGGCCGTGGTCACCGTCCCACTAAACTGATAGGGGTCAATCGCATCGCCAGTAAGAATTTCTACGCCAATCATCAATACAAACTGGAAAGAAGCTATCCGTTTACTCCAGAGGTCAGCTTTTGAATTCGACTTCACGCACAGCTGTCCGACATAAAGAAAAATCAGTGCCGGAAACAACAAACTGAAGAAGTCGGTATCACTGAATAATGAGTCCATCTTGATCGCCTTCGATGAAAGATTCCCAAGCGTAAAAAATGCTGCCGATATCTGATTCAAATATTGGCAGCATTTCTGTTTCAAAAGGTCATTTTGAAATCGAATCCTTCGTTTTCTTTTGGAATCTCATTTTATGATTCACAGGCCATCCAATCAGGTTTTTCACATCGTCACTGGTATAGTAAATTTCCAGCTCACCTGAGCGTGTCACTTTTGCGTGAAATACAACAGTATAATCGACCTTATACTTACCGGATTTCTTTCCCATATTTTCAAAGAGGTCGGTCAGCCGTACAAATTCACAATAGATGAGTTTTTCATCTCCCTTCTGCTCAACAGAATAGAGTCCGGTGAGCCGTCTAATTCCGAAATAGGGTTTTCCGGACGAATCTTTTCCAGCTCTGGAAAACATAAACGAAACGGTTTTCAACCTTGAATACTGTCCAAATAACTGCATATTCAGTTGCAGATACTGATTATTACTTTTGTGAAACCAGTCCCCTGGCTCTATTTGATCAAGTCCTTGAAAATTCCCCAGAGCAACAGCAATGATGATGGCATACATGGTATCTTCCTTTCGTGGTTCTAATTCTTAATGGAACGTCTGAAACTGGTTATGAAGTTTTGGATGGTTTATTCACTGAGATGCAGCTTGCAACCGGTGGGGAGAGAATTGAGTAGTCCAGTTGATTTCAGAAGTTCCTCGACAAGAACATCTCTCATCACAACGGTATCACCCAATCCGATAAATCCGGTGGAATAGACCGTTTTAATATCCCCAACACCGGAAAGCTTTTGTAGAAAACCATAGGGTTCGTGACGGACGATGGTGGGTTCCCCTTGAGAATCAACAAAAAAACCTTCTACCACTGAAAGGGTGATTCGATTTTGGGGGACGGTCCGCCCATCCAAAGGAATGAAAATGTCAGCCCCCTTTTTCTCATAGCGAGTATCAAGCGACCATGTAATACCGCTGAGTCTTTTCTTACCGGAATATTGTCTGGTAAAACCAAGACGCAAAACCAAGTTCTCATCATCGTCCGGATCCCCCAGAAACTGATAGTAGCCCTTCCAGGATTGATAGGTGGTTCGGTTTGTGTTTCCATCATTCTCAGTTGCTTTGAGAATCCAGGCTTTTCCTTCATCCCATTTCTCTCCTGGCTTTAACGAGAGAATTGTAGAAACTGTTGAAATGTAGTTCGAAGGCTGAGAAGCTCCGTAGCGTGTTGTACGACGGCGTGTAGAATGATCATTATCTGCAAGGGTTGATCTGTTGTAATCGGTATGGGTGATCTTGTAGGAGCAAGCCCACTCTCGATCGATCAAGGATCGGGCGTTGTAGATCAGATCACTTTCTGCAAAAGCGATCAGTGACTGCGATGCGAATAGAAATGTGGCTGTGGTAAGCAATAAACGTGTCATGGTATTTCTCCTGGTTTGATTTGCTGTTGTAAATGGGCTCTATTGTAAGTTGAATGCTTTCAGTCGAACCGGGGTATAATCCTTCCCTTTTCAGAAAGAAAACTTGCTCAAATCACTAAGCGTGAAGTCGGATTGAATCTCTGGTTACAGCTTTCGTTTCTTCAGTGACGGACAACTGAAAGGAATCTACTACGCTTGAGCAGTTCACAGTCAGCGAAATGAGTTCTGGCGAAATCGGCAGTAATCAGTATCAACGGCATTGTTCTCTCCTCTCATCTGGTACAAAATGTTCATCATGGAGCCTTAGGTTCATTTCCAAGGTCTCCCCCTATTTGACCAATTGGAGGAACAGTTTTTTTGAGGACAGTAAAACATGGCTTTTCACAAATTTTCTGAAATAGTTTCTGGATGTTGATCAATGGACTCCACATCCACATTTCAACTAGTCATGAAACGCTTGGGAACAGGAGACGAGCAGGCTGCCGATGAGATTTTCAAACGGTTTACAGGCAGATTACTGCTCTTGGCACGCTCCCGCCTCAATGCGAGGTTGCAACAGAAAGTAGATCCGGAAGATATTCTCCAGTCGGTTTATCAGAGTTTCTTTCGTCGAAATCAAAGTGATGATTTTGACTTGGAAAGTTGGGATGGGCTTTGGGCTTTGTTAGTCACAATCACAGTACGAAAATGTGCTAAACAGGCTCGGTACTTCCGAGGAAAGAAGCGAGACATTTCACGTGAAGACGCCATCGATCTACCAACAACTGAAAATCAGGCAACAGGTGGATGGGAGTTAGTTTCTCGTGAGCCCACTTCCGAGCAGGCAGTTTTACTGACAGAAATCGTTGATCACTTAATGCGCCCTTTTGATGAGCAGGGACAAACCATGATTTCCATGCGTCTTCAGGGATTTCGTGAGCGGGAAATCAGTCAGGAAGTCAACCGAAGCGAACGGACCGTACGCAGGATATTAAGCCGAGCCAGGATAGAACTCGTTGAATTACTGGAGTAGTACGTAATGTCTGATTCACAATCAGATTGGCAACAACTGGAAGCGATTGTCGCACAGTTTGAAGACTCACTCCACTCGAATGCCTCATCCCCAATCGAAGACTATTTACTTCAGGATGGAATTGATCGATCAGTTTTGCTCACCGAACTTGTTCATACAGAATTGGAACAGAGGCTGAAAGCAGACCAATCAGTTCGAGTAGAAGAGTATGTGGAACGATTTCCGGAACTGATTCAAGATCACGATTCGTACCAGGAACTGATTGTCGCAGAGTATATTCTGCGATTAAGAGTCAACTCCCATTTAGATATTTCCGAATATGAATCGCGATTTCCGCAATTGAGGAAATCATTGATTCCTCGATTACAACAGGCAGCCAAACAAGATCTGCCAAATCGCGGCAACCAGTCAGAGTCCTGGACCGAATCACAACTGGCAAATCAGACCACAATTCTTCCAGAGGGACACCAGTCGGCGCGTCGCAGATATGGACGGTATGTGGTTAAAGAAATTCTGGGAGAAGGTGCTTTCGGACAGGTTTTACGAGCTCATGATCCTAAGACAGAGCGCGATGTCGCCTTGAAAATCCCCAGACACAATTTGCAACCTGGTTCTGAAGAGGAAAAACGGTTCCTGCGCGAAGCAAAATCAATTGCAGCACTCAACCATCCCAATATTTGTCCCCTTTATGATTTTTTAGAAACCGATGATTGTGTCCTGCTGGTGATGCCCTATATAGACGGGAGATCATTGGCAGAAAGGATGAAACAAGAAAATCCAACTCTGGATCAATCGATAAAGCTGGTTAGACAACTGGCTTTAGCAATGGCTTCTGCTCATGATGCGGGGATCGTGCATCGTGATCTGAAACCCGCCAATATTCTGCTTGACAGAGAAGGAGACCAACCGGTTATTACTGATTTTGGTTTATCTTTGTTTCACCAGAGCGATGAGACCAAATTGACGCAGCAGGGACAACTTCTCGGGACGCCTGCCTATATGTCTCCCGAACAGGCTGGGGGCGAGACAGAAATAATCGGACCTGCTAGCGATATTTATTCACTGGGGATGATCCTGTACGAGCTTTGTACTGGTGAGCTACCTTTTACCGGGTCGGTGAATCAGGTGATCGGTCAAATTCTCTCTAAAAAACCGATGTCCCCTTCCTCACTCAATTCCAGCATTCGTCCAGAGCTGGAGCAAATTATCCTAAAAGCAATCGCCAAGAAACCGGAAGACCGATTTAGCTCGATGCAAGAGTTTGCGACTGCGCTGAAACAACTTAACACTGATGATACAGCTAAAGTTTTGCCTCATCTATCCATTTCGAGTAATTACAAGACTGCAATTGGAGTTGCTGTTCTAATTCTTGTGGCCATCTGGTGGTTCTCGCAGCTGAAGCCATCAGATAATCAGGTAACCGCTATTCCACAAAATCCCTCGACACAACCAGAAATCTCTAGCCCCTCACTCTGGGCAAACGTTGATCTCGTGAAAGAAGTTCAACTGCCTGTAGACACTGTTGTTGGAGACTGGTCCAAGACTCAGGAGGGATTGAGGGTGTCTCCGGGAGGATTTTCTCGCTTGTCGATTCCCGTTCAAACAGAATACGACTACCAACTAGAGCTCGAATTCACTCGCAAACTGGGGACTGGAGAAATCAACCTGATCTTCCCAGTTGGCAAAAAGAGCGGAATGCTATCAGTGGGGCGTGATCAATGGTGTGGATTGGCACTTCCTTACGGACATGAACTCGGGAATCATCTTCCAGGACATCTTCCAAATTTTCAGCGTCACCAATTACTGTTAAAAGTAGCCACAAACAATTCACGGGCTTTCATTTCGGCAGATCTAAATGGCTCCACAATAATGAGCTGGCGGGGCTCCCTTGAGTCGCTTTCCCTGCGCAGTGATTGGCAGGTCCAGCAGCATAGTTTTGGTTTGGGTGCCCATCAGGCAGAAGTGGTTTTTCACAGTCTATCACTCAATGTTGGCGAGAAGGGGAAATTTTCTCAAAACCGCTGGAAGTTTCACAGGACCGATCGCTATCTAGAGCCAAAAAACTTACTGGAAGAAATCGATCCCAGCCAGGATGCATTTAGAGGAAACTGGAAAACCGCTCAGGTTCCAGAGAAAGAACACGAGAATAAATTCAGACAAGAACTTTTTATCGAAGGTGGAAGCGATTTCTCAAGCTTGATTTTGCCGGTGGTTCCGACAGGCAGCTACCAATTGCAGGTTCAACTGACTCGCATCCAGGGTAATGGGGAAATCAACCTCATGCTCCCTGTAGGAGAAGTCTATTGCATGATCTCTCTCGGTAAAGATGGGAATCAATTTGGAATACAACACGTCAATGGAAGATATTGGGACATGCGCAAAACAGGGCTATTTGCAAATAGAGAAAAATTTACCATAGAAGTGGATGTGCAATTGGAACCCGATGATCAAGTGACCATTCATTTTCAAATCGATGAGAATGAAGTATTTCATTGGGAAGGAAAACAATCGGAATTATCCATAAGAGAGATGTGGCGAATCTATCCCAAAGCCCTTGGACTTGGCGTTGACCAAGATGCTGTCCGGTTCCATAAAATCTTGTTTCAGAGCAAATCGGGTGAAACGTATCTGATCGAGTATCAGTAAGTTCAGATAACTTAGTGAAAGCCTTCTTAACCCTCAGTGCTTACCGGTAAATTTCGTCGGGCAAAATATTGAATAGTCTCCCAATTTAGTAGATATCAGACTCCAGTTAAACCGCTATACCGGCTTCATGCTGTGTAAAGTAATTTGCTTTTCCGAATAACATTTCGCGCTATCTGACCCTCAATCGAGTTACTGTAACATCTCTTCTGTAAATTATCTGTGTGGCGGAGTGGTGCTTGTTATTTGAGCGTAGCGAAAATAACAAGC
>NZ_CP037421.1:4151132-4156839 GCF_007748155.1 Gimesia panareensis | reverse complement strand
AATCGAAAAAACATCCTTATTTGGTGCGACATTCTGAAACATGAAAGAGCGCATAAACGGGAATGTTCGTCTATGCGCTCAAGCTTCAAACCACACTATTTTGATTCAGATGTAGGTTTGGCCTCTTGTTTCTGTTCCTGCTTTTTCTCTTCCAGACTTTTTGAGCCACCGTTAGTCATCTCTTTTCTCCTCAGTTGACACAGAATCTTAATATAGTCCATTTTGGACTATTCCAATACGGACTATACGATTCGTGTTTCTTAATTTCAAGAGGCGATATGGAAAAGTCCGTTTTTACCCAGGAATATTCAATCCTGCTTCGGTTACTGAAAGAAACCCGAAAGCAGCTAAAAGTTTCGCAAGTCGAATTAGCAAAACGGCTTGGGCAAAGCCAGTCATTCGTAAGTAAGTGCGAACGTGGAGAACGTCGTATGGATATCATTCAGCTACGGACTATATGCCATGCTTTAGGGACCACACTTCCGGAATTTGTGAAAGCTCTCGAGTCGAGATTGAAGCAGAACCAAAATCAAAAGAAATTTTAGTCCAATGGAGAATTATACTTACTGCAAACTTTAAATGTTTGAAAAAGTAATTAAGTCCAGATTTGGTGTAGGTTATTCTACCGTGGGATTCACAATTCTTCTAAAAATGAAACAAAATCCACATTAGTTGTCAAAATTATTCGCGAAATAACATTATTTAGATGAAATTAGCTACGACATCCATATAACATGGCTAATTGCTTCAAACAATAAGAGATTCTGACTGACTCAAAACGTATCTAGATTCAGATATGAATTCGAAATATCTATTCAAACCAATGTATAAATTTCAAGATCATTAAATGCACCGAAACCCGACTGTAGACATTTGACCATTCGCCCGATAGGCTTTATATTATCTTTTTGAGTTTTATTGGCTAGGTTTACGAAAACTATTCATTTGTCCGATTTGTCGATACGAAAGATAAGGCCGTGCGAATAGTTTGGCATCCTGAGGTTCATCGCTTATTTGGCGAACAATTGAGTTTCATATTCTTAAAACCTCATCATTTTAGGAATCACATTCCACCCCGAATAATAGAAGTGCTTGATGACTTACAACTTAAAGGATTTCATTATTACCATGTTTTTGGTTCCGTAGACATCGTAATTCGTATTTGGGCTCGCCATGAGAAACGAGATGCAGTACTTGAGGCTTTAGGTGAGATCCAAGATCTTGTTGTAATTACAGTATTTACTTGCACAGACCCACCTTTTTTTCTTTGGTGGGACGGATATCAACAGCGACTCTCCCCTGGTGTAATTCAAAGTTTCAGTCGAGATGATCTTAAAAACGCACAGACTGATGAAGGGCTTGCTACAGCAGAAGCTAAGGATTCAATAGTAACCAGACTACAGAATGCGAACCTTCTTTTCACTAAAAGGCTCCGAACTCAAGAAAACGGACAAATTAAATTTTTTGTCTCAGTATCAGTTCGAGGTGGTAGCTCAAAGGAAGCTGTTATCGGTCAGCTTGAAAGAGCTTTTCGAGAATATAATGAGCTTGAAGACTCATCGATTTACACATCAACCGGAGGTAATTACTTATTAAAAGCAACTACATCCGTTTACGAAGTAATAGGCAAGTTTGTTTTGTCTATTCCTGATTTTATTTCACCTGCAGACTGTACAACAGAAACACATCTGGTTGCCTCAACAACTGGTGATTATTCAGATTTTGTGGATTTTGAACAGACTGAACCAGCATTGCTACGTATGTGTGGACTCTGGAAATTTTCCGAAAATTCAGTACGAGAACTGCCTGAAAATCAACAGAGAGCTCTGGGAGAAGTCTATGCGGCAATAGAAAATTCCCAGATAATTTCAATTGATAAACGAGAAATTATAAAAAAAATCATTCAGGCAGTTTTAGAAAATGACCATGAACTTTTACGAGAAAAAACAACTTTTTTGTTTGCTCTTGAATCACACCTTTTTCAATTTACTGCTCGTACAATGTCAGAGTTGTATGGAAAAGATTGGATGAAATCCGACTTTCAAAGGCTAAAGGATGCTACAAAAATACCGAATGATTTCTCTCAAAATACCTGGACCTTTAAAGACTCACTAAGCCTTTTGGGTAAAGTAGATTCTGAAAAGAAAAATGCCATATCTTCTCTCCTTAATGAAAAATGGATAACGATCCTTGAGGGTGCACATGAAATGAGAAATCGCGTGGGGCACGGAAAGCCACTACAAGAATGGCCGACACTATTACAAGATTTACTAGAAATCATCCCTGTTTATTACAAAATACGAAATACAGTACTCAGTGAAGATTCTAAAAAGTAACGTTTTTTTTTGAATCAAACCTGACAATACTCTAAGGTAAAACGACCATGTCATCTAATCTAAATTCTATTGACTCGGAAGGCACAGATCAGAATGTATTTGATCTTCCCCCTTCTGCGCGTACATTTACTGCTTTTTTACGAGCAGGGGTAGTGTTATCAGATAGCGACGAAACAATTAATTTAACCACCAACCAACTCATACGCATTGCAAAAGAATTTGACAAAGAACTAAACTCAATCATTGTTGAAAATGAGCGAAGATTTCGAATGTGCTTAGACGAGAGATTTGCTTTTGAGGCTAAGTATGAAGAAGTGCTAAGACACTATGAAGATCCATCTGAAGTTGAAAAACGACGACTTCATGAAAATTATTGTTATTTAGCGCAGAGCGGAAGCAATGGAATCAAGTTACTAGATGCGATATCATCTCATAATGGGATTCTACCTCTTACGGAATTGGCAAAATTTGTGAATGCTTCCTCAGAATTTTATAAAACTATCTCGTTGTTATATGCAGCCAGAATAGTTGAGTGGGTAGAGGATGGTTTGGCCATGACAGAAGAAGGAAACGACTTTCTTAAAGGGTTAGATTTGACCACTTTTTGATAGTAATTTTAGCTATTTGTTAAATTAACTTCCAAACTCCTTCCAAACACAATGAATTCTCTATTTCTACTCTACAATAAAGATTTCTTATTGTGCCCCAAAACCAAAAACTGAAACAATTAGAAGCTCGATTACTTTCCCTTGAAAAAAATCTCATTGGGAAAGATATGGTTATACTTATCTGGGGGCCTGGGAAGAAAGACAAAAACTATTCAAAGAGAGAGGATATTAAGCGAGAACTTCAACAGAGATTCCCTGAGGCTGATGTTTTTTTTAGTGAAGAGAAACAAGCTCGGAAACAAACCCGTAATTCTTATCCTTCATTAATAGATGAAGAACTAGCTCATGCTACGGCAGCAGATATTATTTTTGCTCTCGACACCTCGAAAGGTGTTGGAGAAGAAATCTCTGTGTATTCTGAATATTCCCAGATTCGTGGTAAACTTATTGTACTAAGCCATGTGAAGTATCGACGTGTGAATACATTTCCTGCTGCACTGCGACGTTGTTTACACTTGGAATATTATAGCGATGAAGATTATAGTTCTTGTAATATTGCAAAGAAGATTTGTACTAAACACGTAAATGCCTTTCTATTAAGAAGAATCGCTGAACGAGGCAGCATCCAATAATCAATGAAGTATGATATTTTAGATGAACCAGATTTACTGGGTCGGGCCACTAGGTTCTCCGATATAATAAGTATCAATTGGTTATCTAACTCCCATGATTATTGATTAGGGCAATTCGTTACTGTAACATCTCTTCTGTAAATTATCTGTGTGGCGGAGTGGTGCTTGTTATTTGAGCGTAGCGAAAATAACAAGCACCACTCCGGCGAGCCCTTGAAAGGGTGGGCCAGATCGGTTTCTTTTTAATGTTTTCCACAACAGAAAAGGAACTCCAACCATGGCCCACCAACAACAATCTAACAACATTCTCGACGCTGTCCAGCTCCTGGCCGATCATGGATTCGATGAAATGTCGCAAGCACTCCAGATCCTGTTCAACGAAGCGATGAAGCTGGAACGTTCCGAATACCTCGGTGCCGAACCGTATCAACGCAGCGTAACGCGCCGTTCTTATGCCAACGGGTTTCAAGCCGAAATCAATTCCAAAGTCGCCTCGGAAAGCTGGAACTGCAGGTGCCCCAGACACGCGACGGCGACTTTTATCCCTCTGCACTGGAGCGCGGCGAACGGAGTTGAACGCGCACTGAAGCTGGCAATCGCTGAAATGTATGTTCAAGGCGTCTCTACCCGTAAGGTCGCCAAAATCACCACCGAACTCTGTGGCTTTGATGTCACCAGTACACAGGTCAGTCGGGCAGCGAAACTGCTCGACGAAGAGCTGGAAACGTGGCGTAATCGACCGCTGGGGCAGGTGGAATACCTGATCCTCGACGCCCGCTATGAAAAAGTTCGCGTGGAGGGCAGCGTGCGGGACTGTGCCGTGCTGATTGCGATCGGCGTCCTGGCCAGCGGTCACCGGAGCGTGCTCGGAGTGTCTGTGTCGCTCTCCGAAGCCGAAGTCCATTGGCGTGAATTCCTGGGTTCACTCAACCAGCGCGGCCTGCATGGCGTGAAGCTGATCGTCAGTGATGCACACGAAGGCCTGAAAGCGGCACGACAGAACATGCTTGCTGGAACGCCCTGGCAGCGTTGCCAGTTCCATTTGATGCAAAACGCGATGCAATACGTTCCCAAGGTTCATTTGCGCAAACAGGTGAGCGAAGAATTACGCAATATCTTTAATGCCAGAGACCTGGATGATGCGCTGAATGAACTGAAACGGTTCGTTTCCACTCATGAAAAAACAGCTCCGAAACTGGCGAGTTGGGCGGAAGAAAACATCCCGGAAGGACTGACCGTATTCACCATCCCTGCCGGTCATCGCAAGCGGATGCGAACCACAAACATGCTGGAACGGCAGAATAAGGAATTAAAACGGCGTACCCGCGTAGCGGGACTGTTTCCCAATGAGGAGTCGTTGCTGAGGCTGGTGACCGCGGTCCTGGTGGAACTCAGCGACGACTGGGAAACCGGCATGAGATACCTGACAATTTAATGCTGATCACAGAGACCGAAGGCCCCGGAAATTTACAGAATGTTTGTTGCTTTATCGGCAATTCTTTATCCGTCAGTCCCCAAAAGCATACCAATTCTTCGATAGTATTTTTTCAGTTATGTGGCCAAGTCGCTTATGTGGCCTTCAGCCCAGATGTGCTGGCGGTGGCCTGCTATGACTGATCGACCCGTGGGCGTCAGTTGCTGATGCACTCGAACGGTGGTACTGTTCACTCATTCGATGAAGGATGTATCCCCTGGCAGCTTCGGCATGCTGATCGCGTTCGTCTTACCGGGCTTCATCGTTCTGTGGGGCGTGAGCTACTTTTCCGCGACCGTTCGTCTCTGGCTTTCGGGCGCCGGCACAACGCCGACCATCGGCGGGTTCATGTTCGGAACTCTTGCGTCCGTCGCAGCCGGAGTGACGGTAAGTACGGCGCGGTGGCTGGTGATCGATACGATTCACCATCACACCGGGATTCCTCGTCCCAACTGGGATTTCTCGCGATTCCAGGACAATGTCGGCGCGTACAACGTACTCAACGATATTCACTACAAGTTCTACCAGTTTCACGCGAATGGGCTGATCGCACTGCTGTTCGTTTACGTTGCCAGGCGGTAACCGGCCCACAAAATACACCTTGACGGCTGTTGTATTCTGCATGTGTTTCAACCACCAGCATATTCAGGAGCAAAA
>NZ_CP037421.1:4095011-4150787 GCF_007748155.1 Gimesia panareensis | reverse complement strand
ATCAGTTCGGAATCCCATCTGAATTAGTAGCCGTTTGGCGATCAGAGTTAGGCGGTGAACTTAATGAACTGCAGCTTGAAGCAATAAATAATCATCGAATTCTTGATGGCAACTCACTGGTAGTAGTCGCACCGACTTCATCTGGGAAGACGTTCATAGGTGAATTAGCAGCAGCAAAGGCAATGGTTGATGGCCGAAAAACAGCTTTCTTGTTGCCCTACAAATCTCTTGTTAATGAAAAATACGATCAGTTTAAACGAATATACGGAGGAGTTGGACAACGTGTTATCCGTGCAACTGGCGATACTCATGATGAGATCTCATTGTTGCTCAAAGGAAAGTACGATTTTGCTTTCTTGACCTACGAAATGTTTTTGGGATTGGTAGTAAACAACCAGTCAATCTTACACAGCCTTGGGCTGGTTGTTCTTGATGAAGCTCAGTTCATTTCCGACCCAAATCGTGGGATTACCGTTGAACTTCTTTTGACAAACTTGCTCGCCTCAAAAGAAAAAGGGGTATGCCCACAACTTATTACACTGTCTGCAGTCATTGGTGACTTGAACAATTTCAACAAGTGGCTCGATTGCGAATCGCTTGAGACAGACAGGCGACCAGTGCCATTGTCTGAAGGCGTCTTGGATCGCAGTGGACGAATCCGAATTAAGGACGGGGCATTGGAAGATACTTTACAGCTCATCCCCTCAAGAAATATCACTCAACGCCGTCCCAAACCGAGCAGCCAAGACGTAATCGTGCCACTGGTCAAACAGTTAGTTGGAGATGGTGAAAAGGTTATCGTCTTTCGAAACAGTCGTGGATCTGCTCAAGGCTGCGCTAAATATCTGGCAACTGAGTTGCGATTACCATCGGCAGATTTACTCAAAGGGGCTTTGCCATCGCACGATGTGACTTCGGCCTCATCTGCTCTTCGTGATTCGTTGTCTGGTGGAGTTGCCTTCCATACTTCAAATCTTTCTGCAGCCGAACGTGAATTAGTTGAACGGGAGTTTCGCGATTCAAACGGCAATATCCACGTCTTGGTTGCAACAACGACTGTTGCAGCAGGGATTAATACACCTGCAGATACCGTCATTATTGTCGAACACGAATTCTATGGAGCGGAAAAACGATATTTCACGATTGGTGAATACAAGAATATGGCGGGAAGAGCTGGACGGCTCGGTTACAAACCGCATGGAAAGGCAATCTTGCTGGCCGATACGCCGATTCAACAGAACCAACTGTTTGCGCGGTACGTTGATGGAAGTCCTGACCCATTGAGATCGTCGTTTAGTTCGAAACACATTGAGACGTGGTTACTCAGATTACTGTCACATGTCGGTCATGTCCAACGTGCGGACGTTTTTCGTCTGTTAGCGAATACATTCGGTGGGTACCTCGCGAATCGAGAAGATCCGAATTGGTTTTCCCATGCACAGGTTGAAGCAGAAAAATTCGTCGGCGAGATGTTGCGACTTGAGATTGCAGAAATCAATGGCGACGAAATTCAACTGACAATTCTTGGGCGTGCTTGCGCGAATTCTTTGCTTGACTTCCGCTCATCAATTCGACTTATTGAAGTGCTGCAACAACTGCCTCCCGACCAATTCACGATGGAACGGTTAATGGTTTTGGTCCAACTGCTGCCAGAGTCAGATAACGTCTACACTCCTATGTTGAGAAAAGGTCAGTGGGAAGCTAGGTGGCCTCAAATGGCTGCGTCAATGTTTGGACAAGAGACAGCATTGATTTTGCAAAAGGGCGCGAGAGACACAGCTCATTTCAGGGCAAGATGTAAGCGTGCCTTGATACTCCACGACTGGCTCGAAGGTGTTTCAATTGGCTCAATCGAAAGCAAGTTCTCCGCGAACGCTTACTCGCAAGTCGGGCTTGGCGACATTCGTAGCATTGCAAACCTGACTAGACTTCATTTGATGTCCGCGTTCCAAATTGCCAATGCCATGTTGTTGGTCAATAATTTGGATAATGATGAAGTCGAGCACTTTCTGAAACGTCTTGAATTTGGCTTACCTGAAAGTGCTTTGGGATTGCTTGGTTTACCAAAGTCGTTATCACGCGGAGAATACTTGGCATTGCACGCCTCGGGAGTGTCCAAGCTTGGTGAGTTTTGGTCAAAGTTGACGTCAGTGGTCTCTGATATTCTGGGCCGCAACAAGGCCGACGAGTTTAAGGAACTTGCGACCGAAGAGATTCGAGTTAACTCGTTGGAAAATGCGGACCATCTTCAACAACTTAACTTAGAGCGCTGATATTGATGTTCGCTTAAAAATCCCCCTGTCTGTATTCAGGTGATTTTGCAAAGTATCTGCTTCATTTTCATCCATGCACGCCAACAGCTACCGCAATACAGGACGGTAAGTCGTCCTCTGTGAAATGCTGATGCATTTCTTGATAAACTTCTCGCATGGGGGCAACTAATTTCGGATCGAAGGCAAGAGCGGCGAATAAAGCGTCACGTATCTCACTCGTCCACGTTTTAGAATCCGATAGGTACTGTCCCAGTAAAACCTGTGCTGCTTACTAAGCCCTTCCGATAACCTCTCGTATCCCTCGTTAAAGCCCTCTCGCCATGGGCGAACGAGATACTCAAGTTTGCGTAAGAGTAAGAGCCTGTTAAAGCCTCGCGTTTACTCGCCATCACTATTCTCTAATCTCGAGAAATTGGCCTCGATTTTAGCCTCGACATCGGCCACGTCTTGTTTCCAAAGCTCTGCCAAATGCACTAAGACATCGATGACATCGCTTGGGACGGCTGGATTTCGTCCCACTTTTACATATGGACCGTCTGATTCTGTCAGGACACGGTCACGCGGTATACGATCAATCAGATATTTGCCCTTTGCTGATCTTGTCATCGCAGGATTCACTGAGAAGTAGTGCCCTGACTCAATAGCGAATTGCAACGTTCCAACGCCACCGCTGTACCAGTGAAAAATTGCAGGGCCAATCCCGTATTCTGTCAACATTTCGAGCACAACTGCTTCTGCACCACGGCTGTGGAGCGTCAATAGTTTCCTTGATCCCTGAAGTGCCTCAAGAATCGATGCAAAAACTCTGATTTGCTCGTCGCGAGTTGCTTGGCCCTCAAGCGAGAAATCGAGTCCAACTTCGCCGATGTAGTAAGCTGTCGAAGCGAGGTGACAGAACTTCTCAACCTCATCTTGGTGTTTCGCGGCATTCAGCGGATGAAAGCCAAGGGCAAGATGTACGAATTTGTGATTTATAAGATGTTCATAACCAAGCTCGAAGTGGCTCGGCAGATTTGTCACCGCTACTACAAATAATTTATCGGCTTCGCAATCGGCGGCGATTATAGATGGATCTGCGTATCGATCGACGTGACAGTGCGTATCAATTCGCATTGCGGTCTAGTCCCCCACGCCTGAGAATGTCATTAGTCGCCTTCGCTAGCAGCCACTGCTTGATTTCATCCATTGCTCGATGTACGGTCGCGGCGTAACTCCGCAATTCGGATACGTCATGCTCTCCGTTGGTCGCCAACATGCGGGCTATTTCATCCTCAGTGGGGTTGCGATATAGAAACGACAAACAAGCACGAAAGTCATTCGGTGCAACGGACGAGGAGTCTTTCAGCCTTGCCCAGCCGCGACAGACATTGTCGCCATAGGATTCAGTATCGAGATCGACACTATGCAGCGATGCCCTTCGGTAAATGCATGGCATGCACGAACCACATTGGCGAGCCTTGCGATTCTTCCACCATCTCTTGTGTCCCCTCTGTGCACACGAGACGGAGTCCAGTGCGACGGTCTTTAGGAACTCAAGATTCTGACAGCATGCGACTACCTCACCTTTTGTCTTTCCAAGTAATGGATTGGTAATTGCCCCCTTCATGCCAAGTCCTTTTGCGATTGCCTGAATCTCGGAAAGAAAGCGAGGATGTGCTGTTCGAGTAGAACAGGAGCCGCGTCGAGATGGAGTGAGCGGACAATTCAGCGCGATGGTACCGTTTTCCGGTACTAGAAGATCCATGTCCTTATTTAGAGCATTGATTACAAACATGCCTAAACCGAGAAACAGAGCTGATCGGCTTCGAAATGTTAATTCACTTCCCGGTGGTTCCTGTCCAACTGCAATAAGTTTCGACTCAATTCGCCCCTCATACTTCTTAGTAAGAGACTCAAGCAATCGCTTCTGATCGCTAAGCGGCCCTGCAACTCTAGTGTCATGATGACCGACCAATGCAAGTCGCCCGTCATTTGATTCTAACCAATCAATCGCTCCGGCCAGAGAATCCAACCCGCCAGAAAACAAGCAAGCAGCATCGGCAAGAATCGGTTCAGTTTTTCGTTTGATTTTGAGTTTTCTCGGAACGACGAGACGGCGACGGCGTTTCTTGAAGGAGAATCGCCAATTGTCACCAGTTAGAAATCCAATGCAGTTGTCGATTTCCGTTGCCAAACTGGTCCACCGATCTGGGTCGTCGACGGATAGAGTCACATGGATGTCACGAGTCCATAAATCCTTGGTTTTCTCCCGTGGGACAAGTTTGTCCGCCGCATAGACAACCGCACCGAACAACAGAAAGTCCTGCGTTTCAGCGTTTGGACTGTTGAGGCCTTTGCAAAGCGTTTTGAAATCAATTTTCACCTGACTGGACAGGCCGGAAGAAGTGCGAACCGTGATCCTAGCACACTCATGCAGCGTGGGCTTGCTCGGATTCACTGTTAGGCTGATGTCAATGGTCATTAGCTGAACACCTCCAAAGTCATCCGCATGATCTCGTTCGAAAAGTTTCCCCATTCTGTCATCCAATCGACTTCATACACATCGATGTCGAGCGACCTATTTAGAACTAGTGATTTTATGCATCCCATGATATCGCCGAGAAAAGACACTGCGACCGCATCACCATGCTGCTGGACAAGGTGCTCAAAGTGAACACGACAGAACTGCTCGTATAGATGATATGCAAAGAACTTCATCGTGAGTTTGGTGAGTGTCTCCACATTCGCGATGTCGCCAAATACAGATTCAACTTCTTCAGACGTCTCTGCATTCGCAAGCAGCTCATCCATTAACCGAGATAGAGCACTTCGGGCGTCCACAGCGTCGTGTGAATTATCGGCATGGCCAAACAAGCCAACCAATCCGAGCACAATGTCTGCGGGCGAACCACCAACCAAGTCAGAGAGATTGTTCCGCCGAAGTGCTTCGTCAAGGCCATCGTGAGCGACCTGGCCAACAAATCCAGCAAAGCCTCCGATCGTGGATTGAGCCGAACGATCGCCTCCCCCGCCAAGTACCCCACCGCCATAAGAAATTCGCGACGCACCGCCGTTGTTGGATATGTGATTGCTGAGATAGGATTTTGCTTTTGTAGGCGTAAGGGCAATATTACCACGTTGGGTGATCTGCCTCTTCTGCGCTCCCCATGCAGGAGGAGCATCGTACCCGGTAGATGTTCCCATTTGTCAGCGTCCCGCTTTCTTCTTGATCGGCTTTTTGGGTTTCAATGCCTCGGACACTGCCTTTCCGATTCTTGATGATGTTGACTCCTTTAACTTGTCGATTGCCGGCTGCAACGATTCCGCAATCTCCGGCTTGCTTTGCGAGAGAGTAACCAAGTCGACACCAACTGCTCCAGGAATTTCCTTAACCGGGTACTTTGTCAGAATATTGGCTAGAGGTAGTTTCAAAACCCTAAATTACGTGAACAGTTTGGTATAGTATTTGTAGGAGTACCTCCCCAGAAAGGAGGTCTCATTATGACCATGACCCGCGTGTCACGACCTGCCACAGGTCGCAACATTACCGGGTCCAGGACGGAACCAAAACCACAACTCTCGGACGAGCAATGGCTTCTGATCAAAGATCTGTTTCCAGAACCACCGGCAAACGCAGCCGGAGGGCGGCCCAGAGTGGCTCCCCGCGAGTGTCTCGAAGGAATCCTTTGGGTATTAAGGACCGGTGCCCGATGGAAAGATTTACCAACATTTTTACCATCTCCCAGCACTTGCTGGCGTCGTTTCAAGGAATGGACCGAAGACGGTGTCTTCCTGGAAGCATGGCAGCGATTGCTCGAACATTTCGACCGACGGAAGCTGGTAGTCTGGTCGGAAGCATTCGGGGATGGCACATTCTGCCCCGCAAAAAAAGGGGCGCCGATGTCGGAAAGACAAAACGGGGAAAGGGAACCAAGCTTATGCTGCTGGTCGACGGAAACGGACTCCCTCTCGCTCTGGATCGTTCCAGTGCCTCTCCGGCAGAGGTGAAGCTGATTGAATCCCTGCTGGACCAGCGCGTTTTGCCACGTGACCCCGATCGCCTGATTTATGATCGTGCGGCCGACAGCGATCCCCTGCGCACAGAGCTGGCAGAACGGCAGATAGAACTGGTCTGTCCGCATCGCAAGAACCGTGTGAAACCAGCGACGCAAGATGGGCGTGCTCTGCGACGATATCGACGCCGCTGGAAAGTCGAACGCACCTTCAGTTGGCTGTTCAACTTTCGTCGTCTGGTAATACGGTATGAACGATACAGTCATTTGTTTTTAGGATTCGCACAACTCGCGTGCGTGTTCACATTACTTAATAAGTTATGAAACCACTTCTAGTAGTCGTGCCGTTCCAGCAATATCCGACTCAACGAGTGCTCTGAGAGCATCGTAGTTCGCCTTGTTTTTCAACTGCTGTGATATCCTCTGATCGATCAACCCGAAAAGAACTTCACAATCATCTTCCGGTAGTTCTCGAATCATTGCCATGCTCGCGGTTCGCTTCCCTGGATTGTCGGACATAAGATCATCAAACGCACGTCGAACAATTGGAGGAACCATTGACAGGCCAGACAGTGTTGACTGCAAGCGATCTCGTGCTACCCAGAAGTAGTCGCGGAGGTCAATGCCGGCCAGCTTCGGATCGATCGCAATCCAGCGGCGAATCCATGAAGTCCCCCAACCTTCCTCAATCTCCTTTGCTGCGTCTTTGTCGTTGGGTTTACCATCTGGTAGACGAATAGCACTCTCCAAGTCGATAATCTGCTTGGGGTAACCCTCTTGGGATGCCTGCCAATTGTAAAGCTCACGAAACTGGGTAGCCTTGACATATTCGAGATAACATCAGTTTGACAAGCACTGGATCGTCAATGTTATCCAGTTTTGCAGCTTCAGCAAGCTTCTTTCTCATCATGAACGCGTTCATGAACCGCTTCACCTGTCGCGGATTGCCTTCCAGCCCTTCCGTAACAAGTGGAGCGACTGCGGCACAAAACGTGAGGGCCTCCGACAGCTCATCATTGGGATCATCAGCCTCAGCTTTGATTAATGCCGCCTCGACCGCAGCCGACCCAAACACTACATATCGGTTTTCAGTTCGTTGCTCGTTGCAAGCAGCCACGACCTGCTCGAACGGCTCATTTTTCAGATGTCGTTCGCAGAACAGCAAGACCATATAGGTTTCAATTTCCGCCGGAGATAGCCTTGGTAGATGGTAAGGAAATTGAATCAGTTTTTCCAAGTAATCGGTTATCAGTCTATCATCTTGCTCCGACTCGCCTCCATCTGATTCAGCAATTCTCTCAAAGTCGCGGTATTTCCATCTAATCGCATGTCGAACAATTCGCGGGTCCGCACCGATAACGAACGCCGTATTTTCGACATTCAGAAATAGCTTTATTGCTTCCAGATTCTCTATGATCCGTTCTGGAGAGCATCGGTCGAGGTCGTCAATCAGAACGATTAACTTCTCGACGTCGGATTCTGCCAACATCTTAGCGAACTGATCTCGAAACGTCCGAACATCCATTGGCCCCGCAGAAGACGAGTCCTTTCGAATCAATTTTTCCCAGTCGACGGTTACTGCTTTGACATCATCATTTCCCGCTTTATCCTCGCCTGTGTCTGTTTGATCTGTTGTTACAGGCTTCCCTGTAGTAGGCCATCCCGCCAGCGATCCCATTGATTGGGACATAGATGGCAGTAAAGATGTACCACCAGTGACGTAGGCAGCAACGGCTGGAATTGCTACGTGCTTCAAACCCAAGCCAGCAAGACGCATCCAATTGACTGATTTGAGCAAGGATGCGGCCTTTTCTTTGATCTTGGGGCCAAATCGTTTGTGTTCTCCCAGTGCGAGAAGTACCGAACTTAGGATCGCCGATTTAGCGTCGTCATAACCCTCGAATAGCCAACCATTGAAGTAAAGGCATGCTACACCATCTAGTTCCGTTTTCATCGCGGGCTCACCCTGCCAATTCTCAGGGGTGAGATCGCGTTCAAGCATCTTCATCAAACTTGTCTTGCCACCACCCCAATCCGCGAACAGACCGATAGTCACGGGCAATAAGGTTTGATCCGTAATTATGGATCGAATCAGATCCGTATGTACGCCAAAACCAATTAGATCTTGATGAGTTTCCTGATCCGTCCACACAGTGTGCCCCCAATCCGCAGTTTTTCTGCATATTCTCTGATGCTTAAACGCCTGTTAGCCATCGGTACAAGTACGATCAGTTCGATGGCTCGTATTAGTTCACACACACAGAACGATGAGTGTACACTTTTGGCCACGTGCGATCAATCGTCTGCGATATCCCTTTTGTGTATTCTCGCGATCCGCCATTCCGCACGACGACATTTACATAAATACCGAAAACATATTTTACGAACGTGACCAATGACACCACCACATTTATGGTGAAGCCCCACGTCTGATTCGTGGGGTTTCGGTTCTGAGCGTTGGTCCTGTAGTGCAATATCGACTGCGACAGGGCCAAGTGATTGAATCGCTCGCGAAACTCATCAATTAGCGGACACTCCGTAAAATCACCGTTAAACGGTTTCAAGTCACTTCGATCTGAACTGGAAATGGTCCATGTCAGTTCGACCACTCAATTTTGTCTATGAAACTTATCGAATCCAAGATAGCAAACGAAAGCGAACGGTATTTGAAACCAATTTGCCGCGGATAGTCGCAGTCTACGTCAAATGATGACGAACCATCATATGTCCCAGAAGAGACGCTCGAGTCCCGACACGCGGATTATGATGCTGTGTTATTTCTGGTACTTCCACTTCAGCAACCATATATTTGTCAACACTTTCCGTCAAAACCGGGCTGTTTCGCTTGAACCCATTTTGACCTTCTGGGTTCCTTGAGGCAAGTCTTGGCATTTGAATGCGGCGGCTTTATGTAACGAGCTGATGGGATTCACAAGAACCTACCCAAGATCGGAGTGTCAACTTTATAATGGAGATATTTGGGTAGGAACGACGCAATGAAGATATCGCAACGATCAATTAAGGCGCTCGGAAAAATCGTTACCGGCGACGAGGGGTTGTCCCCTTATCGCAGCGGTCCGCAGCTCGTTGATCTCTTCAACGAGTACGGAGCAAATGACGTTTATGGAAAGGGATTCCCGTCGCGTTGGATGTACGCTGAGGAATCTCTTCGCGCGATGAATGGCACAGATAGCCTCGCAGCCGTGGTTTGTCATGTCTTTGACCCACGCGAGTTCATGGACACGGATAAGGATCTCGAACCAGCAATTGATTTTGTCAACAAGCGTCTGGCATATGATGGATTCAATGTCGTCATTGAGCGAGGAAAAGCGAAGATTCGTGACACCGAGGGATCTGCTGTGCAGTTTTCCTCACCATATGGCGACGGCGCAACCGATGCTCATGAATTCATTGATGAGCAGATTGAGAAGTCGGAGCAGAAGATCCTGGACGGAGATTTCGACGGAGCAATCACGAACGCGAGGTCTCTGTTGGAAGGCATCATGCGAGACATCGAGATTGCTCTTGATGCGGACGCTCCCAAGAAGTACGACGGAAACATGGTCAAGCTTTACCAGCGTGTTCAGAGGGGGCTCAACCTCGAACCATCTCGTCCAGACATCGACAATCCACTGAAACAGGTGCTATCAGGACTCAGCAGTATCATCGGCGGTGTAGCGGCGATTCGCAACCGAATGAGCGATGCGCACGTCCGCTCCTACAAGCCCTCGAAGCATCATGCAGTCCTCGTTGTGAACGCTGTGAAAACGTTAGCGAACTTCCTGTACGATACGCAAGAATATCAGTCGCTAAAGGCAAAGTGAGGTACTCGGTAAGTGCCATTTCGAGACTTTCTGGCTCAACGGCGCTGACGAGCAAGGAGGTCATTCATGGTCCGTCCTCCTCATTTATAATGAACGCGGTCGAGTCTGGGCTTGGTTAGCTCCCAAGAATATCCGAAAGGTGTATTTCCGCTGATCGAAGATTGATCAGGACTGTCGCCGCCGACTATTTTTCTTTGGTCCAAGGTGGGGCGCGGGTTTTCAATCCATACGGGTGTTCACAATCTCAATGATTATGTCATGTCTAGATAGTTGGAGGGGCAATTTGCTAGATTTATTACTGTTCTTTTGTGTAATGTATTATTATATTGATGTTATGGTTCAATCTGTATACTATGAATTTACCTATTCGACTATCATTTTTGTTTTCTACTATTAGTCACTCCAATGCTTAAGTAACGGGCTTTTTAATGAGGCGGGAATTCTGTCAGCGATTGATCATGTTGCGCCGCAATCATCCCGCGTGGCTTCTTCTGGCGTCCCGTAATGGTCCATTAACCCTTGCGAGTTTGAAATCGCTAATTGATGCCCATCCAGGTGGGATCGACTTTGAAGACGCTGTTGAGCATCTGGCAGAGTCATTTGCTCTGCACGCCAATGACCCGGAGTTCAACTTAGGAGATGATCACTCTCTTGCTGCACGGCGCGAATTACGGCAGTGGTTGAAACGTGGGTTGATCGTAGAACGGGATAGTCAACTGTTAATGACCGATGCATTGCAGCGTTCATTCCTTTTTCTGGATTCTTTGGAAGACGAGACCATGACCTCAACCGCTTCGCGTCTTGCAACAGTACAACGAGCGATTGAAGATCTGGACGCACAATTGAGTCACAGTCAATCCAGTCGTGAGAAGTCACTGAAGATGAGAATTGCCTCCCTCGAAAAAGAATTAGCGGCTGTTCAGGCTGGTGAATTTGAAGTGCTAGAGGGTTCGCAGGCGCAAGAAGGTATTCGTGAAGTTTATCAACTTGCTGTGAGTCTGCGTGCGGATTTCCGCAGAGTGGAAGACTCTTATCGTGAAGCTGATCGTTCACTACGACAGCGGATCATCAGCGAAAAGCAACATCGTGGAGAGATTGTAGATGAGTTGCTTGATGGGAATGACGCACTTGTCGACACCATCGAAGGTCAAGTTTTCGAAAACTTCTACCAACAATTGGTAAAAAGTGCCGAGTTGGAGCAGATGAAGCAACGGCTCCGTTCCATCTTACAAAATGAAGATACAGACAAAGCGCTCAAACGAAAACAAAAGGCAGACTTGCGTGAACTGGTTTCACGTTTGGTTAAGGAATCAGAGCGTGTCATTCAGGCACGAGCGCGGAGCGAAAGAGATGTTCGGGGGTTCCTCAAGTCCGGACTCGCAGACGAACAAATTCGGGTCGGTGCAATATTACAGGAACTGTTTCAAGTAGCATTGGAAGTAGATTGGCAGTCGCAGCGGATACGACGTACCAAAGGCCCGTTGCCACCAGTTCCAATATCAATACCTAACCTTCCTGTAGTGGAGCGATATCTCGTCAAGCAGGCTGACGGAGAGAATTTTTATGATCTTGATTTCACTGTAGTAGAAGCAGATCTGGCGAAGATGGATGAGGAATTTTGGCGTGCTTATAGGGCATTGGACCGTGTACAGTTATTCGAGTCAACCATTGCCTATCTACAATTATCTAGGAAATCACTGACTATTGGTGAGTTAGCGAAGGCGCTGCCCCCGAGTCATGATCTAGAAACTTTGGCCTACTGGCTGGCAATGGCCCGCGAAGCTGGTGTCGAGATCGATGACAGTAAAGAGACCATTGACTTATTTGATGAAGACGAATGTTGGACACGATTTCATACACCACTTATAAAACTAACACATATCTTAGTAGATAAGCTAGAACCCGGAAATTTGGAATGAGTAACATCTTTGATCGTAAAGTTTCTGGAAGTAATGTTGGTGAGCATTCGGTTCATCAGGAGTCTACATCTCAAACAGCCAACATCCAGGTTGAAGAAAATTCGTCATTAACTTCTTCAGATGTGAAGGAACTCACTCAGGAGTTACTAAAAAATGGGTATATCGAAGAAACCAGAAAGCCCGAGTTTTTCCGTCGGTCTGTCATTTATGAAAAAGAAATCATTGCCGCACTTGAACCGCTTGACCTTATATTACGGCTCGATACACATCGCGGTGTGGCGTTCCTAGCTGTTGCAGAATCTGCATGCAATTTGGATGATGGTCAAGAATGGACGCATCCGTTGGTGAGGCGGCAGCGGCTCACTCTCGAGCAATCATTACTCGTCGCTATCTTGCGACAGGCTTTTGTGATGCACGAGCAGGAATCTGGAGTTGGATATAGTACTGCTAAGATCTCGATAGATGACCTTCTGCCACAATTTCTGACCTACTTCGATGACTCTGGTAGTGATGCAAAAAATGAGAGCCGTCTAATGCGACTGCTCGATCAATTGAAAATTTACGGAATTGTTTCCGAAGTCGACAAGAATCAGGAGGTCATCATACGTCCATTGATTGCACACCTTGCCAATCCGGAGTCTCTTTCTGCGCTACTGCAGATACTATGTGAGCATAGCCAATCGGTCGATTGTTCAGAAAGCGATGTCTAAATGGACGATCAGCAGGAGCAATTGCTGTATTTGGGAAACGATCTTAAAAAAGGGGATACTTCATACATCCTGCAAGTTCTGGAGGTCTTCAATTGGGGCCCATTCTCTGGATTTCATCGTGCGGAGTTTGAACCTGGTGGCACAGCAATAATCGGCCCCACTGGCAGCGGTAAGACGACCTTGGTTGATGCGCTAATGACATTGCTCGTCTCACAACCACGGTATAATCTCGCATCTACCGGCGGACATGAAAGCGACCGCACGTTGATTTCGTACGTACGAGGCGTTCTGGGGGGCGATGGATCAGATGGCCGAGAGGAAGTCGCACGACCTGGTAAGACAATCACAGGGGTTTGTGCCACTTACACGGATGGAGAAGAAATACTCAGATTAGGCGGTCTATTATGGACAGAAGGTTCTAGTAATGCCAGCCAGGATCTCAAGCGAAGGTGGTTGTTCTCCTTGGCTGAGGATCAGTCGCTAGAGAAATGGTTGCGGTTATTGCATGATAATGGGGTGCGTGACTTGATGCGGATGGGACGTGAAACGGCGAAACTTCGTATCTTTGATAGTAAGAAAGCTTACTTGGTACATGTGCGGAAGTTTTTTGATGTGGGAGAAAATGCTTTAACGCTACTCAATCGCGCTGCCGGATTGAAACAGCTCAATAGTATTGATGAAATTTTTCGTGATCTTGTTCTAGACGACCGTGCTGCATTTGATCGTGCGCTTGAAGTAGCTGGGGAATTTGACAATCTGGTTGGTATTCATACCGAACTAGAGATGGCACGTCAGCAGCAGGAGTCATTGATACCTGTGGCGGATAATTATCGAAGGCTTGTTAAGTTAAAAGAGAAAGTTAATTGTTTTCAGATATTGAAACGGATCGTTTCTGTCTGGTATGCAATTACAGGTGAACAACGTTGGTCTCAGGTTTTGGATCAAATTGCTAGAGACCGTAAAAGGATAGTTTTAGAGTTGTCTTGCGTAGAACGTGAAGAAAAAGATTGCCAATCTCGAGTCGACATGCTACGTGAACGCTATTTCAAACTTGGTGGCAATGTAATAGGCGAATTAGAGAACACAATCAAGGTCCAACAAGAACGCGTAGAGGAGCGTCGCAGATGTGTTGAGGATTACCATCGAATGGTGAGTGTGTTTGGTCTTAACAAAGATTTGAGTAAGGAAGCGTTGCTCCATAATCAAGGGTTGATTTCCGAAAAGCATGAAGAGATTCAAAAGTTACACGATAAAACGCAAGAAGAATTAATAGCTTCACTTTCTAAACAACGTGACAAGGAAACGAAAACTAACGAACTCGAGTCTGCTATACGCAAAGTTAAAGATCGACCAGGTTCAAATATTCCTCCGAAGTATCAGGACTTTCGTGCTGAGCTGGCAGAGGAACTCGATCTGTTGGATAGTGATTTACCATTTCTTGCGGAACTAATCGAAGTAAAGCCAAATGAGGCAATGTGGCGCGGAGCCATTGAACGGGCTATCGGATCCGAGCGTCTGCGTATTCTTGTCCCGGAAAAAAAACTTGAGATTGCACTTCATTGGGTCAATAGCAGAGATAATCGATTACATGTACGTTTGCAGCGCGCCAGGAGTGATGTGAGACCTGTCCAGTTCTTTTCTGATGGTTTCACACGCAAACTCAATTTCAAATCGCACCCATTGCGAATAACAGCAGAACAAGTGTTATCGAAACGTGATCTACACTGCGTTGCATCTTCCGAGGCATTACGGGACATCGAGTACGGACTCACCCTCGAAGGAATGATGTCAGGACGACGTGGGAAGTTTGAAAAGCAGGATCAATTTCGATTAAAAGAGAATTGGATGACCGGTTTTGATAACAAAGATCAGCTTAAGTCTTTGTCAGATCAACTGATCGAATTAAGTCAGTCAGTCAAGCAATTAAAAGTAATTTCGAAACAGCTCCAAAGCAATTTGTCGAGATTTAATGAACAATTGTTGATAATCAAACAGCTCATCAAACTCGAGTTTTCGACCATTGATTTGCCAGGAGCAGAATCAGACATGTCACGTTCTCAGGAACGGCTTGCCTTGTTACTTGACCCTAAATCCGATGCAAGTGAGGCGAAATCTGCCTATGAATCCGAACTTGAAAAGCTAGAAGCCATCCGACAACGTATCAGTGATTCTCAAAGGGAAATAGCCAGGCTCGAATCTGAATGCTCTCACGCAGATGATCAGCGTAAAAAAAACATACACAGAATTGGGGATGGGCTTACTGAAGAGGAAACAGCATTGGCCGAAAAAGAACTCCCCATCGCCTCTGAAATTGAAGCCAATCAGCTTGATGTCGCGGAGCGTCAAGCAGCGGGTGACATAGATAAAGAACTTGATGAACAACTCCAGGATGTCACCGAGCAAGAAAGGCGTCTTGTTCGCCTGATGGAAGCTGCTCGCCGCATTGATACGGGAGCTTTGGCAGAAACAGGGTCCGAACTTGAAGACATCCCTGACTATCTAGATCGGCTACGTGTCCTAAATGAAGAAGCTTTGCCAGAGAAGTTAAACCGATTTCTTGAGTACTTGAACCGTTCATCAGATCAAGGTGTGACTCAGTTACTTTCTGGGATCAAGGAAGAAGTGGATGAGATCGAGCACCGCATTGCTAATCTTAATCAGACGTTAGTGAAAGTTGATTATCGGTCCGGCCGTTATCTTCAGTTGCAGACAAAGCGAATCAAACACGAACGCTTACGTTCCCTCGAAAGTGCGATGCGAAAATTACGTGATGCATCATTAAAGGACGACCAAGGAGAAAGCCACTACAAAGCGCTTCGTGGGTTGGTGGAAATATTACGTGACGCAGGACAGAACCGGCGACAGCAAGGATCCCGAGCCCTTTTAGACCCACGTTACCGTCTACAGTTTTTTGTGGTTGAAGTAGATCGGCAGACAGGAAATCAGTCACCACCGCGCACAGGTTCACAAAGTGGTAGTGGTGGTGAGAAAGAGTTGATGGCCAGTCATATTCTTACGGCTTCTCTAAGTTATGCTCTATGTCCTCCTGAAGCGAGTTGTCCGCGCTATGGTACTGTCATTCTGGACGAAGCATTTTCAAAAAGCTCACCATCAGCAGCAGGACGTATCATTGAGGCTTTACGAATTTTCAATTTACACCCTATTTTTGTCACACCCAACAAGGAGATCAGTTTGTTAAAACAGCACACTCGAAAGGCTATTTGTGTTCAGCGACCTAATAAAGAAGCAAGTCTTGCATCAATTTCTTGGGAAAAGCTTGAAGGACTCGTACGTCCAAGATGAAGTCGCCTGCTGAACTGACACTGAGTTTGAGACGCCAGTGGGAAAATGCTGACAAACGTGAAACTAGACTACTTGGAGGTGAAAACGCTTGGCCTGTCATCCACTCAATCGGACTACCTACGTCAAAAGAGATGTTTTCTGATCTTGATAGTGTCAAACGTCACGTCAATGAATGGAGACAGGTCAATGTTGGCGAAGTGATCTGGGAAGGTGTCAGATATCGTGCTACCTCAGGGCCTGTCGAAATGCCAGTCCAGTGGAAACTTCAGCAGCCAACGGAATGGATTAACGCATGCGCTGATCAAACTATACACAACGAATTCAAATCATTGACATTGCTAGCTGAACAGACAGATCCACTTTTTCATTCGCTGTTAATCCGTCGACGTTCACTTTGGCTCAGTAAAAGATTGGACGAAGTTGTGCAGGCTGCTCACCTCGCTATGGAATTGGAATCAGGTTGTGCGGCGGGAACACCGTTGCGTGCCATATCACTTGGAGGGATCGATACAAAGTTTTTTGAACGCAATGCACGTCTCGTCACTGCTCTGCTCGATACGAGATTCGATGATGAAGTTAGCAGAATTGGGATTGAAGCATTCCTTGGAGCTATTTCGGAAGGTGATCACTGGTTGCTTTTGATGGACCTTGACGGCTCACTCCTGCCGTTCCGTAGGCAACGTGTTCGCAGTTCTGAATTGAGAGAGAGTATCCTACCTGGGAAGCGGTTACTGATTATTGAGAACGAAAGTTGTCAACATCAACTACCCGATGTTCCAGAGACTATTGCAGTTTTAGGTTCTGGTTTTGATCTTGGTTGGATAGAAGGTCACCGGTTGCAGGAGAGGAAAATCGGTTATTGGGGAGATATCGATACTTGGGGCCTACAATTCCTTGCGAAAGCACGGCTAACCGTCCAGCAATTGGACGCTTTGATGATGACTTCTGAAGTTTACGAGCAGCATTCCTATGCTGCTGTACCCGAACCAATCATAGCCGGAGTTGATTTGCCTACCGGGCTGAGCAATCCCGAACGAGCTCTCTACAAGCGTCTCTTGAAGGAACCCAAAGGGAGACTAGAGCAGGAGTTTCTCCCCCAAAAATTCATCCGCGAAACCATATTAAGCTGGGCGAATAGTTAGGCTAACCAGATTGCAAGAAAGATCCAACGATCATCTCTTAGCTAAGTTAACTAGAGAACTACAGACTTATAAGTCATTGTTTAATATCCCAGATGTGATTAAAGTTTATATCTTTTTTCAATTATTTTTCTCCATCACAAAGCACAAAAACTCACATTAGTGGGGGGATAAGTGGGGGGAACAAAAAAGGCCCTCGTCTGAATGACGAAGGCCTTTTCGTTGTAAGTGGTGAATTCAAATCGACTTGAAAAAGTACACCCGGAGGGATTCGAACCCCCAACCCCCGGTTCCGAAGACCGGTGCTCTATCCAGTTGAGCTACGGGTGCAGATCTGATGGGTTAGACCAGATTTCAGAGAAACAGGTTACTGCAAAAACGGAAATTTCCTCAGTTCTCCAGTGAATTCTGTCATGTGACAGATGCAACCTGTTGTCTCAGCTTATGTTAATGAAATGAGACTGGGTTGCAACTGTCGCAGAGAGGGATTCTAGCAATCCCCCCATAAAAAACAAGTCGCGCACATCGATTGAACTGGAGCTACAGCCAGCCTCTGTTTCGCGATAGCACTTGTGAATTCTCATGATTCAGTCGAACGGAGCTACTGTCCCTAAAACAGATCATTTCTACGCCGCCCCACATCAGCTGCTTGACTAAACTGGTCGATTCCGTTGTGATGGTACTAATTACGTAAGAAAGTTAACTTGAGCTTTCTCAGGTAATTATTCCACAATTGATCGTGAGGATCGTCGGCTCTGATCGCGGTTCTCAGTCCTGCTGTCCGCTTTTCTGTTCGAGAGAGGTCCTGCCTGCCATGAAGCGTTTTCAACGAGCCATCCTGTTTTTGATTCTGACGTTCACCTTCAGTTTTCAGTTGAGTTTCAATCCGGTATCAGCTGGTGCCGCAGAGCCCAAACTGGCAGGAGCCCGGCCGGTGATCCAGGCGATCAACTACGCTTCGATTCAGGATGCCATTGATGCCGTACCTGCAGAGGGAGGAATCGTGATGCTGCCTCCCGGGAAATTTGAAATTGATAAACCCCTCGTAATCACCAGCGGGGATACGATGTTGGTGGGGGCCGGCGGAGCGACGCATATCCACAATAAGAATGAAGAGGGCCTGGATGCGATTCAGATTCATCCACCGGCTGATGCAAAGCTGCCGGATGGAAAAAAGGATCCGAAGCCGCGGATCTGGCGTGTGCAGTTACAGAACTTTCGCGTGACTGGAAATGAAAAGAGTGGGCGAGGTATCAACGCCAAGTGGGTGCAGGAAATCTTCATTCATGGTGTAACTTGCAGCTATCATGGCAGCGACGGAATCTTCCTGGACTTCTGCTTTGAGGATCCGCGCATTTCGGATTGTCTGCTGACCTATAATAAAGCGATCGGGCTGAACCTGGTGGGCTGCCATGACATCGTGGTTTCGGCCAATCACTTCGAAGAGAATCAGGATGCCCTCCGCTGTGATGACGGGTTCAATCTCTGTATGAGCGGGAATAATCTGGATGACCACCTGCGGCATGGCGTGATCATCGAGAATACCTATGGATCGATCGTCAGTGCCAACATGATTGAAGAGTGCCAGGGAAGCGCCATTATCCTGGACCGGGAATGCTACGGAGTGACGATGGCTGCCAATGTGATTGCTCATAACGGGAAAGGGATCATCTTGAAAGACGCTCATGGTTGTGCCGTCAGCGCCAACACATTTACACTCCTGGCAGAAGATGCTTTGTGGATTGGTCCCCAGTCCGGACGGATTACCGTCACCGGGAATAACTTCTCTAACAGCTATATCGGCGGTGGGAAGGTTAAACGCCGTACGGATGACCTGAAAGCAGCGGGGCTGACGCTGGATAAAACCCGTGGCGTGACTGTCTCTGGAAACGTGTTCGCGTCTGTGCGTCCCAAAGCTGTCGAAGTGATCGAACCGACCACGCACGTCATCTTCGGAAACAACCTGCTGATTGATGTAGAATCGGACCACAAGCTGCTGAAAGATTCGATCGTCGAACATATTCTGGAAGCGGCGGCAGAGCCCGTGAAAGCGAACTCCAAGTAACCAGCTGATTTGAATAGAGACTGTAATCTGCGAGAGGCACTCTTGAGGAAAGGCGGACCAGAAATGCTGCGGATTTGTGGAATGATGATGTGTCTGTGGGGGAGTCTCCCCGGGTTACTGGCTGCGGAACCAAAGCCGGGTCAGGATGCTCCCATCTATCAGGAGCACCTGGATCTGTCCTATTATCTGGATCAGAATGGACAGAAACAGCCGGTGAAATCCTGGAAAGACTGGCAGGTACGACGGAGCCACATTCTGGCGAATATGCAGACAGTGATGGGCCAGGTACCTCAGCCGGAGAATCCGGTTCCCCTGGAAATGAAAGTTCTGAAAGAGGTGGATTTTGGTCCGGTTCGGCGGCTGAAAATCTCCTATCACACCGATGATCCTGACCAGCGTGTGATGGCATATCTGTTTGTGCCTCAGGCAGCGACTGCAGTGCATCCTGTGCCGGGGATTCTCTGTCTGCATCAGACGAATTCCAAAATCGGCAAGGAGGAGCCAGCCGGCATACGTGGACTGCCGAACCTGAAATATGCACTCGAACTGGCCCAGCGGGGTTATGTGACACTGGCTCCCGATTATCCTTCGTTTGGTGAATACCCTTACGATTTCAAAGCCCATCCCGAATACCGGAGTGGGACCATGAAGGCCATCTATGACAACATGCGATCCATCGATCTGCTGCAGTCGCTGGATTACGTCAACGGAGACAAAATAGGTTGCGTCGGACATTCGCTGGGCGGGCATAACACGATGTTTACCGCTGCCTTTGATCCTCGCATCAAGGCCCTGGTTTCGAGCTGTGGCTTCACCCGCTTTCACAAGTATTATGGAGGAAAACTGAAAGGCTGGACCAGCGATCGCTATATGCCGCTGATCAACAGCCAATACCAGAATGATCCGGATCAGGTTCCCTTCGATTTTACCGAAATCGTAGCCTGCTTTGCGCCACGGGCCTTTCTGGCCTGTGCGCCGGTGAGTGACAGTAATTTCGAGGTTTCGGGAGTGAAGGATGTCATCCGGATCGCAAATCCGATCTACCGTCTCTCAGGGCACCCGGAAAACCTGCAGGCTGTCTATCCCGAGGCACAGCATGACTTCCCACCGGCGACACGCGAAACCGCCTACCAGTTTTTTGATCGTCATCTTAAAGACGAGAACCGTTAAGAGTCAGTCCTGCTGAAACTGATCTTTTTCAGGCCAGTCTTCAATCTGGTTGATCCATTGATGCATGGGAGCATCGATGAGCCCTGCTAATCGTTTCTGATCGGCTCCCTGATGCGTGTTAAACAGGATGGCCCAGTTGATGCGGTCCAGTCGTCTGACGAGCAGTGTGGAAGTGCCGTCCAGGGCACCCATGTGCCAGTGGTTCGCGTTGCCGGCTGTGTCGATGGGGCGTACCATCCAGCCGCAGGCATAATAGGTGTCTTTCGGCTTGCCGTCTTTGTCAAAGCCCGCGAGACCGGAGGGGCGGGCAAATATCTGCGCGATTGTGGGTGCTTTTAGAATCGGGCACTGGTCCGGCAGGTTGAATGCGGTGGCGAAGCGGACCAGATCCGGCGCAGAAGAGATCCAGCCGCCGTGTGAATCCATCGCTTCCAGATACCAGGCACCGTAAGGACGTGGGATCTCGGTGAGCGTATTATTCGAATAGACCGTATTCCCGACAGAGTCACTGTAATATTTGACTTCGTGCGGGCGGCGAAAGGAGAGAAGTGTCTTGCCGAGTTCAGTGCGTTTCATTCCCAATGGAGCGCAGATCGTCTGCTGCACGTATTCTTCATACGGCTGACCTGTTACTTCTTCAATGACCCGGCCCAGCAGGCAATAGCCAAAGTTTGAGTAAGCAAATTTTTCTCCCGGATTGAAATCGAGCGGCTTTTTCACCATGATGCGGATGACATCATCTGTCCCAGCTGGCGGTTGTTTACCCAGCTGCCTCGCAAAGGCGACTGACCGGAACATGGGATCGAAGGACGCTTTACGGTCCCAGCCGCCGGTATGATTGAGCAACTGCTGAATCGTGATTTCTTTCAGACGGGGGTCGACTTCCGGGGCGGACAGTTCTGTCTGATATTTATTTTTAAGGAGGGAGAACACCTTCGTATCCAGGTTCAACTTTCCCTGCTCGATCAGCTGCATGATGGCGACCGCTGTAATGGGTTTGGAGAGGCTGGCGATGCGAAACTGACTGTCGGGCTGCACTGGCTGTTTCTGCTCGACATCGGCATAGCCGAAGCCACGTGCATAGACGAGACGGCCACGATAACTGACGGCGACAGACGCGCCGGGCGGATGGTGTTTGAGCAGGAACTGTTTGATCGACTGGTCCAGTGAAGCGAGCTCTTTCTGGTACAAACCGCTGACCGGGATCTCAGCAGTCGTTTTCCAGACAGGCATTTGTGTGCTGCGGCTGGACTCTTCCGGTTTTCGCCAGATGGCATTGAAGTAGGGCTGACCATTGAGCTGGTACCCGTCCAGGTAGACCAGTTCCAGATTCTCGGCCCTTCTTTTCTGATCGAGTTCTTTTAACTCTTCTACAGTGGCATGGAAGCGGGCCTGCCAGACCGGACCGGAGGTTTTAGACCAGAGTGCATGATAGAACGGAAAGCCTCCCACACTATAGCCGCAGAGACCTTCCAGGCGATATCCACGGGAAGTGAAGTCATCCAGAGCCTTGGGGAAACGTTCCGCGGAGATATTGCATTCCGCTTCCCATGCATCCTCCTTTTGTTTCACCCAGATTCCCGCATGGGAGGCTTTATTGCGCAATAAAAAACCATCCAGAACGAGTGGAGCATAGCCTTTTGCTTTGAGAGCCTCCAGAGTTTCCTGCAGCGATTCATCGTCGAGAGAATGTTTCAATATAAAATCCGGGGCCGCTCCTTTTTGCCAGATGACGGCATAGCGGGCAGAACCTCTGCGTTCATAGCCACTGATATCAACCGGCTGAAATCCTTCTGCGGCGTACTGTTTCAGTTTCTGGTCCAGCTGTCTAATATTCAGACCGTGGTGTGCTTTCCAGTCTTTCTGATCAGGGGCTTTGGCCGCGATCACGGCGAACTCTTCAAATCGCTGTCCCGGAAAGACGCTGACTTCTGTAAGAGCCTGGCCTTCTTTGTTCAATCCGGTGATAAATCGCTGGTACCGGGCTGCTGATAATTCCAGTTCGAAGGTTGGTTCGGCTGCCATCAGAGGGCTGGCAAGGTAGTAGATAAGCAGAACGATGCAGATACGGAGAAACATTGCTGGATTCCATCAGTAAGCAGGCAATTAAAAAGAAACCGACATCGATCATAAAGGGCAAAGTGCAGCCTGTTCAAGCGGATTCTAACCGGGGGCGCTGCTTTTATGAGAAAGCTACTGTAATCTGGAGAGGTGGTTTCTTTTCGATTGTAGAATTTATCGGTATGAGAGAAGGTAAATGACTGTGAAACAATGCAACGTTGGGATGGGGCTGCTCGTTGTTCTGGGGTTCATTCCGCAGGTTCTGCTGGCGTCTGATCCGGTTTTGATTGCCCATCGGGGGCTGTTGCGACACGCACCCGAAAATACATTGCCTGCATTTTCAACCTGCCTGGATCTGGGCCTCGGTATCGAACTGGATATCCGCACGACGAAAGACGGGGAACTGGTCATTATTCATGACGACAGTCTGCAGCGCACCACCAATGGTGGTGCACGCTCCATCCGGGATGTTACCTGGGCTGAAGCGCAACGACTGGATGCAGGGAGCTGGTTTGCTCCTGAGTTCGCGGGGACACGGATTCCCACGCTGGAGCAGACGTTGAAGTTAATCAAAAGCCGGAAACGGGGCAAAACGATCATCGCGCTGAATATCAAGCAGCTCAACCCGGAAGGAGAACGCACGTTGATTCAACTGCTGGAAAAGTACGAACTGTTCGAGGACTGCTTTGGCTTCGATCAGGGGGCCGCCATGAGCCAGCGTCTGAAACAGTTGAACGCGCGGTTCCGCGTAGGACAGAATGTGAATCGAAAGAGCCTGGACGCCCGCCTCAAAGAGGGGCAACTGGATGTCTTTCTGTTGACCTTTGTTCCGGAGAAATCAGAAGTCGAACGTTTGAAACAAAAGGGGATCCAGGTGTTGTTTAATTTCGGCGGAGCAGGGGAGGCCCGCCGGAACCCGCCTGTCTGGAAGCAGATCCGAGCAGCGGGCGTGGAGGGCATGCTTACTGATTATCCGCTTGAGTGCCGTCAGGTCTGGAGAGGCGATCAGCCCGGTTCCTGAAATAAACCTGCTTACCAATTGTTCTTTTCTCTTATTTATGAGCAAATGCGTGGGCGATCAGATCGTGATCGAACTGGGCAGGGACTTCATCCTCTGCCGCATAGAGGTAGATGGCTGCGATGACAATCGAGTGACAGGCAGAAGAGACCAGCGAGCTCAGCAGGATGCCGAGAAAGCCGATGACAATCAGTGTTATGCCGACCACGGCACTGCCTGAGCTGAGGATGATACTCCCGACCACAATCAAAGCGATCATGGGGAGAGTGACCAGCAGCATGATCATGCCGATGCCGAAGTTGGCGACCAGTGATTCGCCCCAGGTTTCACGCAGGATTCCGACGGAACGTTTCAACGCCTGAAATGGATTTTTTCGTTCGACGACGAGTACGGGGATCACAAAATAGGTTGTGATCGACCAGGCCATCCCCAGCAGGCCGGCGACAAACTGGCCCAATCGTTCCGAACGGGATTCGATCATTTTCAGAATGAATCCGACGGTCGCACTCACCAGGGCCCAGCCGGCGATCTGTGGCAGCCGGCTGAGGGCTGCATTGAATCCATCGCCGACCCCCGGATTTCCCCCTTTCAGTCGAATGATCGCGCAGGACATCAGGGCGGAGTTGAAGAAGATCATCACAAAATAGTTCACGAAATAGTAGGCAAACAGAATGACATAATAAATTGGATTCTGTGGGGCCTGTTGTTCATTCATCAGAGCGTTGATGTCTCCGCTGTACCACAGCGGGAGCGCGAACGTAGCCAGCACCAGCAGGCAGGAAATGCCACTCATGATCGGGAACAGCAGCAGTTCCTTATCCAGCATTAACACGTGAAAGCTCTGCTTGGACAGAGCCCAACCATTGGAAATGCGGCTAAACATGGTCCTTCATTCTCCTGATTGATTAACTGGCAGATTTCGCAGCAAGTCGCGTTCACAGCAACTGCTTTCGTGTTATAGCAGATCGACGCGCGACGGCATAATCGAATCTGGAGATTCTGCGAGATTATCCCTCGTCCGGCAAAGCCAGTAACAGGGCTACCGTGGCCCAGCTACCCGCAGTCACCGAGATGAACTGATCCTTGCCATGCGGATAACCGGTTTCAAAGTAGGTCTGGAAAGGATTCGCGCGCGATTTGACATGCCACGAACCATCAGACTGCTGACTGTCAATCAGGTATTGAATGCCGCGCTGGATGGCTGGGGCTGTCGGCTTCACCTGACCGGATCTCAGCAGCGCCACCAATACGGTTCCCGTGGCATATGCGTCGCTGGACATCTCGGGGAGTTGCGACCAGCCACCGTCGGCATTCTGTAGTGCGACCAGTTGCTGGCTGACTGACTTGATCCGGGACGCTTCGACGTCCAGCTCCAGAAAAGCTCGCAACTGAAAGACACGTTCCTCGGTCGACATGGGTTTCAGTTTCAGAAACCAGTCGCGGGCCTGTGCGATACGGTCTTTGATCCGGGGCTGCTGTGCTTCGGTGCCAAAGTGGTTGAGTGCCCGGATGACGAAATAGCTTGTATTGGTATCGCTGGACATGGAAGGGGGACGGGTGGAATTCCGCAGCCAGTGATCCCGGGACCGGTTGCGGTCCAGCAGATAACCGGTAACGGCTGAGGTGACGTCATCGGGTTTCCTGCCGGCCAGTTCGAGTGTCCAGAGCGAGAAACTGGCCATATCGGGACCGCCTCCCTGTCCTCTCCCGGAACGATATTTTTCCAGTCCTCGTTTGAGAGCTGCTGCCGTATGATCGATCTGTCGTTGAAAGTTGGTTTTGTCGATCGGAAAGCCCCGCTGTTGTGCTTCGCTCAAGACCAGAACAGCCAACGCCTGGTTGTGACAGGTAAAGCAGGTTCGCTCGCGGGCGGAGCCGGCGGATGCGGTTTCGATCAGGGGGATGGAACGCGAAATTGCTGCCCGGATCGTAGTGGGATCGGGAGCTGTCTCGCCAGCAGCGAGCGTCATGTTCACGAACAGACAGCAGACACATGCCTGAAGAACCGTGTTGTGCATTCCGTTCCTCCGTAGGGGGCGACATCGGTTGCGCAGTACTTCATTTTAGCAGTCGCTTGCAGGGAGATGCCAGAATTATCCTCGGGCAGACGGGAGTTCAACGGTGAGCCTTTTATTTTGCATGTGCTTCAACGGTTTTGGGGGCACGTTGGGGGCATTCGATATGCTCCTGCAGGAAGCCCAGGCCGATGATCTTGCCCGCCTTGCGCCTGAGGATCGGTGCGAACAGTTTGGCAAATTTACGCACACCCCAGGAAATTGAGATCGGTTTTCCGGGCGCGGTATGACCGCCGAACAGTCTCTGGTGCGCGAAGACCTGCAGACGCTGCATCTTCAGCGCGGGTCCTTCACGCCGTTGTTGAACCCGTTTTAAATCATCCAGTGTCAAGGTCCCGTTGTATAACGGATCTGCCAGCAGGTTGGCGGCTGCAACTGCATCCTGGACCGCAAGGTTCACGCCAACCCCACCCACGGGAGACATTGCGTGTGCGGCATCACCAATGAACAGGAGCCCCGGTTTCGCCCAGTTTGTGATGTGATTCAATTGCACGGTCAGCAGGTGGACCTTGTCCCAGGTGTCAATGTCAGCCACTCCGTCGGCCAGGGTGGGCAGGATTCCGACGACCCGATTGCGGAAGGCTTCGATGCCTTCCTGCTTCAGTTCGTCAAAGGTTCCTTTGTGAATAATCAACCCCGTCTGGAAGTAGTCCCCCCGGTCGATCGTAATCAGCATTCTCCCCTCGCGGATCCGTGCCAGAGTATTGTCGGTGACAGCGGCCTGTTTGCTGATCCGGAACCAGAGCACATCAATGGGAATCCCTTTTTCGATGATTTCTGCGCCAGCGTCGATCCGCATTTCCGATCCGCGTCCATCGGCCCCCACCACCAGATCAGCGTGGATTTCATAGTCACCATTCAAGCCCTCAACTTTGACACCCACCCCCCGGTCCCCGTCAAAGATCAGTTTGGTCGCTTTGGACTGCATATGGACCTGGAAATTGGGAAATTCTCTGGCGTGCCGGGCCAGCATATTCAGGAAGTCCCACTGGGGGGCTACTGTCATGAATTTGCATTTGGTGGGGAGATGAGTGAAGTAGGGCCCCTCGAACTGCTGTCCTTCAAAGTTCAGATTGAGGGAGTCCAGGTGTTTGTCGGTGATGCTGAGGAATTCGTCCAGCAGGCCGAGTTCGTGCATCAGTTCCAGGGTAGAAGGATGAATCGTGTCGCCGCGAAAGTCACGCAGAAAATCTTTGTGTTTTTCCAGGACGATCACATCCACGCCGGCCCGGCCCAGCAGATAGCCCAGGAATAATCCCGCGGGGCCACCTCCGACGACACAACAGCGGGTCGTTACTGATTCACCAGATCCTGGTGTTTGAAACTCATCCATGGCCCATAACCTCCTGTTAATGATAAATGGCTTCCTGGCGGGTAACTATAAGCTACAGTCTGTCTTAATCTGATTTCTGATCCGGATCCGTAGAAGATGGTTCCGGGGATGCTGCTGCCTGATCCTTCTGGTCGGTTGAAGGTTTTCGCTTCCAGCGACGGTGTGAGATGATCACAATCACAAACAGAATCATCAGGCTGCCGATGACTTGTGCGTATCCATCCATAGTGTGTCTCATCCTTCGGAGCGGAATTGTGAGTCGTTACAACTTACGTTTTTGTCGCAGCAGGATCACCACCGAACGTCCCTGCACATCATAGGTCGCTGTGGAAACGGGCTCCATTGTCTCCGGTTCCAGCACATCCTGAGGGCAGGGCAGCGAAGTATCGACGACGCGTTCCCATTCTCCAGGTGTTCCTTCGTGAATTCCAAAAATACAGGTGTTGGCAGCCGCATTGATCATGACATACAGGTCCGCGTCCTCTTCACTCTGACCATGCAGACAGAACGCCAGTGTCTTGGCCGAAGGCGTCAGGTCGACATAGCGTGTGACGCCATACCATTTTACATCTTCCCGCCAGAAATGGGAACGGCAGAGTGTTGAGTGCCGTTTGCGGAACGCGATCATCAGTTTGACAAAGCGGAAGAAGTCCTGGTGCGAGTCGAGTCGATCCCAGTCGAGCCAGGTCATTTCATTGTCCTGGTTGTAGGGGTTATTGTTCCCTTCCTGAGTTTGCAGGAATTCATCTCCCATGCGAAACATGGGAGTGCCATTGGAGATCATCAGTAGCGCAAACAGATTTTTGGCCTGCTGTTTTCTGAGTTTCAGTACATCGGGAGGTGCGTCTGCGCCTTCCCAGCCGCAGTTCCAGCTGTAGTCATTTGTGCCGTCGGTATTGTTGTGGCCATTCTCCCAGTTTCGCTTCTGATTATACGAAACCAGATCATGCAACGTGAAACCGTCGTGCGAAGTGATATAGTTCACGCTCTGATAGGGGCGCAGGGCGTGCAGACAGTCATCCGGAAAGAGGTCGCAGCTGCCATAGATCCGGGTCATCAGATCTCCCACCTTGCCTGCATCCCCCCGCACGAACTGCTGCATCGTATCACGGTAAGCGGCGTTCCATTGCATCCAGCGGTGACCCGGAAAACGGGATCCCAGTTGAAATTCCCCGGCCGCATCCCAGGGTTCTGCGATAAACCGGCGGTCGGTCAGCGTGTTGTCGGATCCGATCTGGCCGATCGTAGTCGGATTGGATTCGTCGATGCTGCCGTCTTTCCTTCTGGTCAGGATACTGGCCAGATCAAAGCGGAAACCGTCAACATGCATTTCCTTGACCCAGTAATGCATGCTGTCCACGATCAGCTTGCGCACGGCCCGGTTGGCTGTATGCAGGGTGTTACCGGATCCGGAATAATTCGCGTAGGGGTTCTGGGCATTGCTGGTCAGCGAATAGTAGGTCGTATTATCAATGCCTTTGAAACTGTAGGTCGGGCCCTGTTCGTTCCCCTCGCCGGTATGGTTGTAAACCACGTCCAGAATGACTTCGATGCCGACGGCATGCAGGGCTTTCACCATTTCGCAGAATTCAATATGGCGTTCACACGTTTCCTGTGATCTACAATAAGCATCGTGTGGCGCAAAGAATCCCAGGGGCATATAACCCCAGTAGTTCCCGTCGTCGTCGTCGAACTGAAAGACCGGCATCAATTCCACGGCTGTGACGCCCAGTTCCTGCAGATAGGGGATTTTTTCAATGACCCCGGCGAAGGTCCCCCGGGCCTCGGCAGACACACCAGAGTTCTCCCGTTGTGTGAATCCTTTGACGTGCATCTCGTAAATGACCAGATTGGAAGTGTGATGGATGTGCTGGTCATCTTCCCAGTTAAATGCGCATTCAATAGATTGTAACACCGAAAGTGGTGCATGGCCGAGATTAGAACCCGGCTGGCAGGCACGCTGGCGATCAAACTGGGGTGGGAAAAAAAGATTATGGGAATAGGGGTCAAACAGCAGCTTGTCCGGATCGAAAGCGTGCCATTCAAAGACGCCATCCGGCGAGGGACCATCGATCTGGTAGGCATAGTATTTGGCCGATTTGATCTTCTCTTTGGGAACCCGACAATGCCAGATTTCAGCGGATTTGTTCCTCAGGTGGTCAAACCGATATTCATAGACAGGCTGGAACAGATCGTCTTCCGTGAAAAAAAGCAGGGTTACCTGCTCGGCATGCTTGGAATAAATCGCGAAATTATAGGCATTTTCTGAAGGAATCCAGGTTTCTCCCAGATGAACGGGAGACCCTTCCCTTTTATCCCAGTGGTCCATCGTGCGATCTCCGTTGGGTATCGGTGCGTGTTTTACCAATCAAGGCAACAACGTCTCTTAAGATTTGTGGCAGGGCCAGTCCGCCGGGAGCCGCCAGGTATTTGGGAGTCCAGACCGGATCGAATTTTTCCTTATAGCTTCGCAACCCTTCAAAGCGATAAAAATGATCGCCATAGCGAAAAATCAGATTCGCCGTCCGGTTCCAGACAGGAGACAACGGACGACTTTCGATCCCGGACAGGGGAGCCATACCAAAATTGAACCAGGCATAACCCTCCGCCTGGCCCCAGAGCATTAATTCCACAAACAGGTACTCCATCACCCCCGGCGGAGCCGTCTGCTGGTAGCGCATCAGATCTGCCGAGAGTTCCTCTTTTCCAGCCCCTTCCAGAATATTCGTAAACGCGATGATGCTTCCCTGTTGTTTTACCACAGCGATGGGGAACCGGGCCAGGTACGCCTCATCAAAAAATCCCAGCGAAAATCCTTTTTCTTTCGCTCCTTTGGACTGCAGCCAGTCATCGGAAATCCGTTGCAGTTCCGGAAGGATCGAAGGCACTTGCTCCCTGGGGATGATACTGAACTCACACTCCGCCTGCTGACAGTGATTGATCGCCTGGCGGAGCTTTCTACGTTTTCCGCCGGAGAGTTCAAAAACTTTCAAAGGTACCCGGGCCTCTTCTCCCAGCTTGAGGATCGTCAGCCCCTGGTCAAGATAGATCGACAGATTTTCCGGTCTGACCTGGTAGAATACCGGCCAGCCGTCATAAAGGTCTACGAGTTCGCGGAACTGCCAGACCAGTTCCGCCCGTTCTTCCTCCGGTCCCACGGGATCACCCAGGCTGATCCAGGAACGTTTCTGGATGCCATACATGATGAACGCGGTCTGCTGTTGGTTGAACAGCAGGGACTTGTCCCCCAGCAGCGCCAGGCGAGTGGCCGTGATCGGGGATGTGGTCACAATCTGTTTTACCAGTGCCAGTTCATCTGCCTCGGGTGGTTGAGTCCGAGGTTTCTGGGCGGCGACCAGCCTGGAAAACGCAAACAGCAGTACCACTGCCATGGCTCCGATACTCCCCCGCATAAATCGCGATGCGTCTCCCTTAAAGGTAAAGGCCCACCAGAGCTCATGGGAATATTCAATATGCCGATAGGCAAACAGGCCGAGCCAGAGCGAACAGATCACAATGACCAGAATCGTACCTGCCCAGGGCAGGCTGAAACGGTCGTGAATCAGCGTTCCCTTGCGGTAATATTGCCCGCGACTGATGAGCAGGCCGAACAGGACGATACTCAGCAGCAGGGCTTCCTCGAAGTCAAACCCTTTCAGCAAGGATACGATAATTCCCAGACTGAGCAGAGAGGTAATCAGCCACCAGGCCGAGTCCAGGCGGCGTTGCAGTCCCCGGGCCAGGACCAGCAGGGCAGCGCCGATCAGGCTGCCCATGAAATGCGAGATTTCGACCAGGGGCAGGGGAAGTGTTTCCTGCAGGTGCTCCAGGCGCGCGGTGACGATCGGCGTGGCACCGGAAAACAGCAGCACCGCGCCGGCCAGCAGGGTACACCAGGAGAGGATCAACGGAGCGATCGCGACAGACCAGCGGTTCGCCTGCTGCAAGACACGTTGAGCCAGTCCCCGATTGAGAGAGAGTTCATGCAGCCCCAGCATAATGATGGCAAAGAACAGCGGGATCAGGTAGTAGATCACCCGGAAGACCAGGAGACCTGCCAGGATTTTCGCAGACGAGGGCGAAGCGACGAGCGTCAGGATGACCAGTTCAAAAACACCGACTCCCCCCGGAACGTGCGACAGCACAACCGTCACGGTCGCCATCAGAAAAATGCCGAGAAATTCGCCATAGCCGATCGAAAGATTATGAGCGAGCAGTGTGTATAGAATCGCAGCTACCAGCAGCAGGTCACCGGCTGAAACAAACAGCTGCAGCAACGTCATTTTTGTGCCTGGCAGACGGAGTTCGATGCCTTTCACCCGGATCGGGGATTTCCGAATCAGCGTCAGCGAAGCATAGACGATGGCAACGCTCAGCAGCATCCAGCCAATCGGCTGGACGTTGGAGAAAAGGAGATGCAGTGACGCGGGAATGGGAAACGGATGCGAAATAAAGACGATGCCGGCCAGGGCAAACACGCCGATCCAGTAAGTCGTCCCCAGCATGAGCATCAACTGCAGGATCTCCACTGCTGAGAGTCCCCAGGCGGAATAGAGTCGGTAGCGAACCGAAGTGCCTCCCAGCAATGCCCCGAAATTATAGCTTGTGACAAAACCGGTGAAGGAGGCCAGCGAGATCTTCCCCAGGGAGAGGGGGTGTTCGATGGCCCGTACCGCCAGATAATCGTAGCCGATGAGCAGCATGTAGTTTACTACGGTCAGCCCCCCGGCTGCCCAGAGGCGCCAGGCGGGGATCTGCACGACCGCCGATCGGATGTCATGGATGTTGTAATGCTTCAACTCTTTTGTGAGCAGCCAGATGGCCCCGATAAAGATGACGATCACCAGCAGCGGAGCGAGTTGTCTGAGACGATGAAGCATCAAAGGTTCTTAATGTTCGGGGCAGGGATCATAGTCTGGACAATACGTTTTACGCAGAGAGTTTAGCAGGAAACCCGTAAAGGGAAATGAAATTTTCACTAATTTGCTTACATGATGTAGCCGGTCATGAACGCGCTCCGTTACAGTGAACAGCTCATGAATTTTCTGAAACAGATCATAGATTATACGTGCATTATTGAACAGACAGGAATAGAATAAAACTGAGCGCTGTTGGTTGCTGAACAGCGGGTAAACTCTCTCACAATCCAAGCAAATGCGAACTCCTTTCTGAAAGACATCAGGATGAATCTCTCTCCGAATCTGGCCCGTTGGGGGCTCACTTTTTCTGTGTTGTCGGTCTGTCTGCTGCTGGACAGCTCTATTGCAAAAGCACAATTTCAACGCACTCCTCTGACGGGAGGGACCGCTGCTGCTGGTGAAGCACCTGCCCCAGAGAAAAACCATGCGACAGAGAAGAAAGCCAAAGTCTCTGAAGCCGAGCAGGCGATACGCAAAGTCGCGGGCGAATTCACCAAAGCCTTTAACGCCGGGGATGCCAGAAAAGTCGCCGGATTCTGGGCACCGGAAGGAGAATACGTCGAAGCCAGTGGCATGCGTCTGGTGGGACGTCCTGCGATCGAAAAAGCCTACACTGCTTATTTCAAAGAGAATAAACAGGCCCGGATTCAAATCCAGGTCGATTCTGTCCGCCAGATTGGGGATGACCTGGCCATCGAAGAAGGCCGTACGATGGTCACAGTCCCCGAAGGAACTCCCGATTTAAGCCAGTATACCGCGACCCATGTTCGGCAGAACGGTAAGTGGAAAATGGTCAGCGTAAAAGAATCCAGCCTGGTACCTTCAGCCATGCAGGTCAATCTCAATGATCTGGAGTGGCTCATCGGGACCTGGGAGGCGGAAGATGTCGGGATCGCGCTCAAAACCGTCTATCGGTGGATGCCCGGCAAAAAATTTATTGAACGCACTTTTACTGCACAATCACAGTCAGACGGAAAATCGAAAGTCATGGGGACACAGATTATCGGCGTCGACCCGTTGACCGGAGATATCATGTCCTGGACCTTTAATACCGATGGCAGTCATGCTATCGGAATCTGGGCTCCCGTGGAGAACGGCTGGGTCATTGAATCGCGGGGCGTTACCCCAGATGGCATGCTGACCAGTGCCAACAATGTCATCACCAAAATCGACGAGAAAGCCTGCCGGTGGCAGTCTGTAAATCGGACAGTGAATGGCGTGGAATTGCCCGATGCACTCGAAGTCGTTTCCAAGCGGCAGTAACGACGGGACAGACTTCCGGTTCAATACAATCAAACTTTTTTGTTGAGGATAAATGGTATGAGAATTTTGATCAGTCTCATCGCAATCACAGCCTGCAGTTTTGTTTCGGCTGACCTGTCAATCGCCTGGGCCCGCGGTTTTGGAGGAGGGGGCTTCCATGGCGGCGGAGGCGGTGGTTTTCGTGGCGGCGGAGGTGGAGGCTTTGGAGGCGGTGCCCGCAGTTTTGGTGGGGGCAACTTCGGTGGTGGTCGGGATTTCGGCGGTGGAAATTTTGGCGGCGGTCATAACTTTAGTGGCGGCAATCTGGGGGGAGGTCGCAATTTTAGCGGTGGTAATCTGGGAGGTGGTAATTTTAACGGAGGCCGCTTCTCCAATTACGGGAGTCGCTTTGATCAACCCGGTCGCTTTAATGATAAGACCGGTTTCGACTCCAATTTCATGAACTCGGTCCGTTCGGGAAATGGTCTGAGTGGCAATAATCTGAGCCGTCTCAATAACGGCGGACTCAACCGGGGGAATCTGAATCAGCTGGGCGGTGGTCGTGGCCTGCGTAACGATGGTTCGCTCAACATGAGTAACATGAATTTCAACCAGCGTCCGACACGACAGGGGCTGGATAACTTCCTGGGACTGCCCTCCGATGCCGGACATAACGCGGTCACCAATTCGCATCCCTATGTGCAGGACTTCACCGGTCGGAACACGGTCAACAGCTCGATCGCCAATGGCTCTGGTTCGGGGAATATCTATCACGGTCCCAACGGTGGTATCGCCGGCGAGGGCAGTTATACCGGTCCGCGGGGAAATACGATCTCCGGTGGCGGTGCGGTTGGTCCTAATGGTGGTCGTGCCGCTGGGGGATCAATTTCCGGCAATAACGGTGGTTCCGCAACCGGAGGCCGTGTGGTAGGGCCCGGCGGAGGTTCCGCTGCCGGCGGTAAAGTCGTCGGTCCCAATGGGGGCAGCGCAGCCGGTGGTCGTGTTGTCGGCCCCGGTGGTGGCAGTGCCGCTGGGGGGCGCGTTGTCGGCCCCAACGGTGGTGGAGCCGCTGGGGGCGTGGTCCGTGGTCCCGGAGGCGGTGCCACAGCAGGGGGAATCGTTCATGGACCGAATGGCGGTTATGCTGCCGGGTTCGTACATGTACCTCCTTCGACCCGCTATTATCACGGAGCTGTGATTCGGGGCGGTTTTTATGGCTGGGGCATGTATTATCCTGGCTGGTATGCAGCACACCCCGGCGTCTGGTATGCAGCGGGCTGGCCGGCGGGATATGCCTGGACGGTCTGCACCTGGAGTGCCATGATGAACTGGTTTGCCTGGTCGAACATGCAACCCGTCTACTATGACTATGGCAATAACGTTGTTTATCAGGACAACAGCGTCTACGTTAATAATCAGGACGTGGGAACCGCAGAAGAGTACACGCAGCAGGCCAGTCAGCTGGCACAGGCGGGGGCTTCTGCAGACGTGAATGAGCAGGGTAAGTGGATGCCGCTCGGCGTGTTTGCTCTCTCACCCAGTGGGGAGACCAAGTCTAATTCGGTCGTCGAACTGGCGGTCGACAAGGACGGTATCCTCAGAGGGAATTATACGGATACAAAGACCAATAAATCACAACAGATTCAGGGATCCGTTGATAAAAAGACTCAGCGGGCCGCCTGGACGGTGGGAGATGACAAAAACACCGTCTACGACACGGGGATTTATAATCTTACCAAAGATGAAGCCCCGTTGCTGGTACACATCGGCAAAGACAAGACCGAGCAATGGCTGATGGTGCGTTTGAATCAGAAGGATAAAGACAGTAATAAAGCGGCTACTTCCAGCAACTGAGCTGTCTGTTCCTCAAATCAAAACCGGACTGGTCTATGAAGGCCAGTCCGGTTTTTTGATTCAGGTTCCTGTTATTGAGCTTGAGGCGGTTTCAGTGGTGCCAGGTAGTCGATGCGATAATCCTGGGGGAAGGGGAGAACGAAATTCTCCTGTGCCCACCGGTTCCATTTCTTAGAGAGCTGCTGGACCCGTTCCGGCTGTTGTGCTGACAGATCATTAAGCTCGGTCCGGTCGCGGGAGACGTCATACAGTTCCCAGGGCTCACCCCGGACAGCAGACATTTTCCAGCGCCCCTCCCGAATCGCCCGGTTTCCCTGGTGTTCAAAGTAGAGGGTGCGCTCCGGCTGAGGTTCTCCCTTGAGCAGCGGGAGCAGGCTGCGTCCCACCAGCGGGATCGTCGGCTGGTTGTTCCAGGTCTGGGGATACTCGACTTCAGCGGCTTCCAGCAGGGTCGGAACGATATCGATAATATGCGCCGGCGTGGAGATAATCTTGCCGCTCTGCTTCAACTGAGCTGGCCAGTGCACAATACCCGGGGAAGCGATGCCTCCTTCGTGGTTATAATGTTTGTAAAGCCGCCAGGGGGTATTCGAGGCATTGGCCCAGCCGGATCCGACACTGTGATGCGTATCCGGTCCCCCCATCCGTTCGATCTGATCCCCCCAGTAGAGTGTGTTGTTACGACTGGAGCGGATATCGAAGCCAAACGGATCCCACTCGAAACAGGCACCATTATCGGACGTAAAGATGATCAGCGTATTCTCCAGTTCGTTGTTCTGACGCAGGCTGGTCAGGACACGGCCTACATTCTGATCCAGGCGATCGACCATCGCGGCAAAGATTGCCATCCGACGTGCCAGGTCTCCGCGGCGGTCGGTAGGCAGGGAATCCCAGGCGGGATTGACGCGTGCTTCCGCTTCTCCCCAGTCCCAGTATCGCGAACGGGGCGACAGCTTCGTTTCCGGGGGGACGATCCCCAGTTTTTTCATCCTCGCCAGACGCTGTTCCCTGATCTGGTCCCAGCCGATGTGATAGCGGTCGGCATATTTGTGAATCTCTTCCTTGGGGGCATGCAACGGGAAGTGAGGGGCATTGAATGCCAGATACAGGAACCAGGGTTGCTCGGGATTCTGTCGTCCCATCCGCATGAAGTCGATGGCATAGTCGCCCAGTGCATCGGTTCCATAAAACTCACCCCTGGGGTAGGTGTGCGTGTCGCGCGTGGTGGGGAGACGAGTGAAATGATCGACATCCCAGAACGTCTTGGCGCTGACCAGCGTCCCGTAGAACTCTTCGAAGCCGTGCCTGGTGGGGTCTTCGGTTCCCAGATGCCACTTCCCCGAGAGAAACGTGCGATAGCCGCCCTGCTTTAAAATCTGGGCGATCGTGATCGCTTCATCGGCGATGTGTCCCTGGTAGCCGCGCTGATTCAGGTTTCGGGTCATATGTCCCAGACCCACGCGATGCGGGTATTGGCCTGTCATAATCGATCCGCGTGAAGGACAACAGCGGCCGGTATTATAGAACTGGGTCAGCCGGACTCCTTCTGCAGCGAGGGAGTCGAGCTGGGGCGTTTCGATTTCGCCACCAAAACAGCCAAGGTCGCTGTAGCCCAGATCGTCGGCGACGATCAACAGGATGTTGGGGCGTTTGGCTGCCTGCAGATTGTCTATTTGAAAGAGCAGTGGTAGTACGAGGCAGATGGCAGAGATCAGGCAGCGGGAAATGAAAGCCAGCTTGGGAGTGGGCATGATGGTTCACTTTTCTGTTGAGCGTCTTGAAGTTGTTCCATGCAGTGTGAGGACCCTGGGGACCTGGCACTTCCTCAGCTTAACCGCTCAGCAGGCCCTCTTCCAGAACCAGGTTCGGATTCGAAGGGGATTTCGGTTGGTGGACGTGTGAATAATTGAGTGTTGCCAATAATCACCATATTTCTGAATCCGTGTTTGACAAGGTATATGCGTAAGCTAGGATAGGGTAAATACGTTGAGTGCGGCGATTGTTTGATTGCCCTCCATTCGAGAAGCTCAGCAATCACATATCATGTGTCTCGTACATATTTTGAGATAAAGGGTTACCAAGATGAATCTGCAGAAGTCTATAACGAGCAAGGGCTTGCTTTGTCTTCTCACACTCTTTTTGATCGTGAACTACGAATCACAGGCGCAGGAACCAGCGCCCAAAGCTGCTCCCAAGAGTATTGATCCCAATCTGTCTCCCCGCCAGAAGTATGCTGCTCTGATGAGCGAAGCCCACAAGGCGCGGTTGAATCAGCATTATTCGAAATATTACAAAGCCACCCTGGGAGTTGTCGCGACCGACGCTTCCGGTCCTCTGGCCGCCCATTTAACCAACGGCGCTCCTGACTGGTGGACCGGCGTAGGGACGACTCTGGATGGCAATCCGGGATACGGCGTCGTGATTATGCACGTTGCTCCGGGTTCACCTGCCGACAATGCAGGCCTGATGAAATACGATATTATCCTTGCCTTCGGCAAACATCGTCTGGCTTCAGTGCGTCAGTTGAATTCTCTGCTGGCCAAAGCACAGCCGGGACAGAATGTCACTCTGAGCGTCATCAAAGTAGGCGAACAGGGAGCTGTCAGCAAAGTGGGTGTCACCCTGGGCTGGGCCGAGCGGATCAATGCACCGGCAGGGGGAAATCCTCCGCGGACTTTCACTCCCCGCTTTCCTAGTGCAGCAAACTTCGGCAATGACGATGAATATCTCGCCAATCCGAAAGCACCGATGCAGTATCAGTACTCGGCTCCTTACGAATACGCTCCTACAGCGGACTCCATTCCGATGGACTTCGAAGGCAGCCTCTCTGATAAGTAAAAAACAACAGATTTTGAAGAGATTTCCAGGCGATGCTCAACTCGGGCGTCGCCTGTTTTTATGCAGGGCATCACATTTTCATACCCACAGGCAGACTCATGGTAAGTAAACAGGCGACTGACAAAGACGCACTTGTACTCGCGAAACTGGATGAGATCGAAGCGGAACTGAAACGAATTGGATTCTGGTCCGAAACACCGGAGATGACGGAGCCGGCCAATTTTCTGGAAGCGCCTTCGTTCGAACTCTGGCTGCAATGTGTGTTCCTGCCTCACGCACGGGAAGCAGCCGGGAAGGGGACGTACCCGGAACGGAGCCAGGTCGGGCTGATGGCACTGCGACAATATGACTACCACAGTTATGTGCCTGAGGCGCAGACGCTGTTAAAACTGTTGCATGAGTTCGATCGGCTTATTGAGAACGAATAGCGATATCAGAGAAACTCTGCGGCCTGATGCCAGTTGCTCCTGCGCTGCTTTGTCCAGCATTTTCAGGACGAAAGTACAAATCGCTGCTGGAAATCAGTGATTTCCAGCACCATTACTGGCGATCGTAACTCAAGTCTTGTAAAATAAGCTTAGTATCGATCTCTAGAATAGCGCAAAGGAGGCCATGCAGCCACGTGAGGAAAACACTGCAGCGTGACAAAAAACGTAAATCCGATCTGACGGTCATCGGTTGGCGCGAGTGGATCAGTCTTCCGGGTCTGGGAATCGACACGATCAAGGCGAAAGTCGATACGGGAGCGCGTTCCTCCTCCCTGCATGCCTATGATCTCCACCGGTTTGAGCGGGAAAGTGAGGAATGGATTCGCTTTAAAGTGCACCCCGTCCAGCGCCGGACTCATGAAGTCGTTGAAGCGGAAGCCCGCATCTTTGAATATCGTTCTGTTCGCAGTTCCAGCGGTAAAGCTTCAATGCGACCCGTCATTGTGACAAATATCGAGCTTCTCGGCGTCAGCTGGCCGGTTGAACTGACTCTCGCAAATCGGGACGAAATGGGCTTCCGGATGCTGCTCGGCCGTGAAGCATTTCGCCAGCGATTTTTTGTCGATGCGGGAAAATCTTACTACGGCGGCAAGCCTCCTCGAGCCAAAAGAACCTGAGCAGCAGCCTGAACTTGTTGCAGGCTCCGGTTAGAAAAGGATAATTTATCCGAGATTTCCCATATGGATCAGCCTGAAACCACTCCAGGCATGGACTTTCTTTGATTGTAACCACTGCGGTCCCCCGTGTCTAAAACAAAGTGATTTTTCGCCACTTTTGTTGTGCCTCTGTTGTTGAGATCCGGAAATTGCTGCCCGAGCGAATCATTTTTCAGTAGTCAACACGGTTTCTGCGCAGACTTTCTCTGTGAGGAACCCCGTTTTTCGCTATTTGATATACTTCCGCTTCACGTCATGCGTGACCGGCGGCGGAATTGCCAGTCGTGCAATCCGATCAAGAATTGCGGCGAACAATCTCCGTGGCACAGCCACTTCGGCCAGTTGAAAGAATACGTACTTGGCATGCCGGGTTACCTTGGCCCCAACCTTGACCAGCTTCTCCCGCAGCGTCGTCAGCGACCAGTTCTGTATAGGCTTGGGCAAGGCCAGCCGCCGCAGGAAATTGCCGAGGTTATAAGCTAAGGCGAACAGTTGCAACCGAGCTTGGTTGTCTTTGAACGTCCGGCAGGAGAGCTTCGTCCATCTGACGGCGTTCTTGCCTTCCTTGATCCACTGCTCGGCGGTGCCCCGACCGTTGTAGAACTTCACGACGTTCTTCGAGTGCTGGTTCAAGTTGGTCACGATGAATCCAACACGCGGGAACAGTTCGCCTGCGTGCCACTCAACTTTGGCCACCACGCGACGCGATCGCTGCCATGATTTTGCTTGATATTGGAAGCTGTGATAACAGACCTTGGGCTTGTGGGAAGGCCGTCCGACCGGACGGGTGAGCAAATGCGAGATTTCCCGCTCCAATACGGCGTTGGCTTTGAGGCGAATGGCGTAACGATAGTCTGCTTTCTCCAGCACACGATACAGCGCTGGAATGGCGAACGCCGCATCGCCGCGGAAGAACTTCGGAATGTCCAAATGCCGATACCGTTCGATCACCGGCAGTAGCACCTTCCGCCAGTATTTCGCGCTGGCCTTGTTGCCACGCCGCAGCATCGCGTACTCCAGATCACCATGCTGGTTGAACAGAAACAGCGGATGGTAACAGAGGCATGCAAAGTGGCCGTTGTAGGCCGCGCCCTGTTGCCGGCCGTAGGTCTCACTGACCGAGCTGTCCAGATCCAGGATGAGTTCTTTGAGCGGTCGCCGCCGGTGGAGGTTGTTGATCCAGCGTCCGGAGAGCTTCATCAGTGCCGTGAGATTGCGCTGCGTGCTGAGTATCTGCGTCTCGAAACGGCCCACCTCGCTGCTTGACGCCGCTTGTTTATCCGGCTGACTCGCCCTTCCGCCAACCACGTGGCGTAGCACCGGGTCCACACACAAGCGCTCAGCGTCATTGACATCTTCGTAGCCTGCCAGTCGGCTGTAGATCGACTGACGCAACAGCGGCACGAGTTGGTGCTGCTTGTTGCGGCCCGGGCGTGAATCGCTCAGCACATCTCCGCCCATTTCCGTCAGACCGAGCGCTGCATCCAGTTCCCGATAGGCCAGTAGTCCCGCATCGGTGGTGACCTGACTGCCGCAGAACTTCAGCTTCAATCGGCTGTCAAAACTGACCCGTAAATCCTGGTTTTGGCTGTCACCCATCAAGTTCCCCTGTCAGCATGGCATGAATTGGCAGAATAACCTTGTTTTGTAGGGGTGTGGCGCAAATTACGTGCCAAAGTGTAGGAAGTCATCTGGGAAATGCGGGTTTATGAAACTGGCAATCCTGTCGTGCAGCCCGAGATGTTACAGTACGCGGCGGCTGCGCGAAGCTGCCGAACACCGCGGTTTTAAAGTCAAGGTTCTCGACACACTCAAATTCGCCATTGATCTGAAACAGGCGGAGCCTGATCTGTTTTTTCGACAGAAATCCATTTCCGATTACGACGCCGTCCTCCCCCGGATCGGGGCCTCGATTACTTACTTCGGTACGGCTGTCGTCCGGCAGTTCGAGCAGATGGATATCTTCTGTGCCAACTCCTCGGGAGGGATTACGAATTCACGGGACAAGCTCCGCAGCCTGCAGATCCTCAGCCGCCACCAGATTGGTATCCCGCAGACCACGTTCGTCCGCGATAAAAAAGACGTATTGCCTGCCATCGAGCGAGTCGGCGGAGCACCGGTCGTGATCAAGCTGCTGGAAGGCACCCAGGGAATTGGCGTGTTGCTGGCGGAATCCGTCAAGTCGGCCGAAGCCATCATCGAGCTGTTGCAGAATCAGAAGCAGAATGTGCTGATTCAGAAATTTGTCGCTGAGAGTAAAGGTCGCGACATCCGGGCATTTGTGGTCGGCGATCGTGTGGTGGCTGCCATGCGACGCGTCGCCCAGGGGCAGGAGTTCCGTAGTAACGTCCACCGCGGTGGGCTGACCGAGCCGGTCATCCTCGACGAAACCTACTGCAAAACGGCAGTCCGTGCGGCCCAGATCATGGGGCTGCGGGTCGCCGGTGTCGATATGCTGGAAGGTAAGGAAGGTCCCCAGATCATGGAAATCAACTCATCTCCCGGTCTGGAAGGCATCGAGAAATGCACCCAGCTGGATATCGCGGGAGCGGTCATTGATTACATTGCCGCTCAGGTTGATTTCCCTGAAATCGATTTACGGCAGCGGCTCACCGTCAGTCGTGGCTATGGTGTGACCGAAATTTATATCCCCGAAGGTTCCGAATACGTGGGCCAGACAATCAGTGCGTCCGGACTGCGGGACAAGGATATCAACGTCCTGACTCTGTACCGCGGGACGACTGTGATTCCCAACCCCCGTTCGGATCGGGTGCTGGAAGCCAACGATCGACTGCTCTGTTTCGGGAAACTCGACTTCATGCGTGACCTGATTCCTGCTAAAACCCGACGCAAACGCCGGCCGAAGGTTCAGGATCTCCCCGAACTGCCTGTTGCTGAAGAGGTGCTCTCGGATGCCGGCCATGAAGCGAGCGAAGCGGCTCGTGCAGAAAAGGGCTGACTCCAGATGAAGAAAACCCGCCCGCGTAAGCCCATTGATCAATGGAACGGGGACCCGATTCCCCCTGGTACTTCACGTGACGTCAAACTGGCGGTCAGCGAAAGCTACAGCAGTATGACGGTCAAGATCCCCATTCATATCCGGCGGGCAGAGAAAGAGGGCCCGGTCGTGTTTGTGACCGCGGCGCTGCACGGGGATGAGATTAATGGGACCGGTGCAGTTCGCCAGCTGATCCAGGATACGGAACTTCAATTGCTGCGGGGCTCGGTGATTTTTGTCCCCGTGCTCAATCTGCTCGCCTTTGACCGGCACTCCCGTTACCTGCCCGATCGTCGCGACTTGAACCGTTCCTTTCCCGGTTCAGCGAATGGCAGCCTGGCCAGCCGGATGGCACGCATCATCTTCGATGAAATTGTCTCCCGCAGTGACTATGGCATCGATCTGCACACTGCTTCGGTGCGGCGGACCAACTACCCCAATGTGCGGGGGGATATGTCCAGCCGCGAAGTCAAGCGCCTGGCCCAGGCTTTTGGCTCGGAGATCATCATCAATGGCAAGGGCCCCCAGGGGGCTTTCCGTCGCGAAGCCTGCGCAGCCGGTTGCCCGACCATCATCATGGAAGGGGGCGAGGTCTGGAAGGTGGAGCCGGGTATTGTGGAATCAGCGGTGCGGGGCGTCAGGAACGTGCTTCGCAACCTCGAGATGCTCGACGGCGAACCGGAAAGTCCCGAGTATCAGATTATCGTCGATAAGACCAACTGGGTCCGTGCCGAGCGGGGAGGCTTCCTCAAGTTTCACGTCAAACCGGGCGACATTGTCAAAAAAGATCAGCCACTCGCCACGAACACGACTCTGCTGGGCCGCGAACGCAGTATGCTCTACGCCCCCTTCGATTCAGTTGTCATCGGCATGACCACGCTGCCCGCGATCAGTCCCGGCGAGCCGGTCTGCCACCTCGGTAAGCTGCCTCCCAAAACCAGACCCTCCCGGATCCGGCGTTCCCGCTCGGAAGAGGACAGTCTGGAAGGGCAGGTCGCCGAAGAGCTTTCGACTAACCTGGTGGTCGAGGAACCCAGCGAAGAGGCACAGCAGCTGCGTCAGCATACCGCAGGCAACGGTGAAGCGACTGCTGCGGAGTAACTGCTGCACTGACAGCTGCCCGTGCCAGGCTGGTTTCACGTACTGAAACTTGTGGTGTGCTACTTTGACTGCAGTTCAAAATTGATCTTGTTTTTGCCCTCAGACACCTCTTTTTTCAGTTCGGATTTCCGGTTGTATCGCTCCGGAATCGGATCTTTCTTGAAGGTATCCTTGGGGCGTTTCGTCCGAGGGACACCGCCTTCGGAGCTGAAAGACGTGTCAATGGGGAGCACTTCCGCGACCTCGGAATCGTTGGTCTTCTTCGGATTCTCAGGCGGGACAGTGATGATGCAGATACTGTGGTTTCCCGGGACAGCCCCCTTCAGACGCTCTTTGTACTGAAGCGTATAATTTCCGGAGGCATCCGTTCGGCCCGAAGACGGATTTCCTTTCGCGGGAGAAAAAATGACAACGGCATTGGCCAGTGGTTTCCCGTCCATGGTCACCACGCCGGAAACCGGTGCCAGTTTGATTTCATCCCCACCTCCGGAACAGCCCAGACAAAACAGGGGGATCGCCATCAATAACAGCGAGGGGTAACGATCGGGTTTTAAGGCCCGAAAAGTCAGTTGGGTTTCATTGCTCATGAAAGTGAGATTCCTGTGATGGAAAAGTATGGAAAAACCCGGTTTCAGCTGAAGACTGAAACCGGGACAGGTTTGTGACAACACACCGTGAATTAGAATTCTCCGATGACGTTTTTGTCGTTAATGGCAGCCAGGTAGATCAGGGTCTCGCCGTCAATGTTCTCGCTGATAAATTTGACGCGGCCGTCTCCCAGCAGGAAGTGACAGCCACCTGTGTGCGAGCTGCTCAGGCTCCAGGCGTATTTCAGGCCGTCGGTCTGGTTGATGCCGTTGATCAGATAGATCGTCGAAGGAATCGGAGCCGTCGAAGAACCCTGCCAGTTGCGGACCAGGGCTGTGTGGTAAGGCCAGTCGCCATAGTTGCCCGCAGTGGAACTGTTCAGGGGAGAAGAACCGATCCAGATCGCTCCTGAACCACGGTCTTCTGTGGTTCGTTCGCCGACCATAATCACATTGCTGGAACCGTCAGTCAGATCCCGCATGCGGGTGACGGCATGGTTGTTAAACGCCCCCGTGTATCCCTGTGTGGTGGATGACGTCAGATAGCGGGAAGGGGAGTACAGAGCCGGATAGTTGGATTTTCCCCATGAATTGATGTTCGTGTTAATGCCATCCATCGGATCGGAGGGGCAGCTCAATGTGGGGATCGCGGTATTGATGACGGTCGGCTGCAGTACGACGCCGGCAACCGTGCGCCAGGGAGCATTCATGTTGATCTGGTTATACAGGTTGACCTGATCCAGGAACGGCAGCAGCATGACACTCCAGCCCAGGTAGCTTTCGGTCGGGATATCCCCGGCAACGGTGCGGACGCTTTCGACCTGCATCTGCGGGAAGGTCCGGTGCGTTTCGTGGTAGTTGTGCAGCGCCAGGCCAATCTGCTTCAGGTTGTTTTTGCAGGAACTTCTGCGCGCCGCTTCGCGCGCCTGCTGGACTGCCGGCAACAGCAGGGCAATCAGAATGGCAATGATCGCAATCACGACCAGAAGTTCGATCAGGGTGAATCCCCGTTTTACGTTACGCAGTCTCATTTTCATCTCCGAAGTACGATAAGAAAAAGAAATGGAAAAACCAGAATCTTGAATTCTTATCCCGTTTTCGGAAGGTCAGAAAACGCGTACGCAGCAGGCGTGAGACAGATAGAATGGCTGGAGGACCTGCCCTTAGGGGCTCGCGAAACGATGCTGAGTAGTTCGTAAATCTCACGATAAGAACGCAAAATTTGTGTTTGAACAGCAACCGGAATCAACAGTGCAGAGGCGAGACCAATAGCAGAGAACAGGGACCAGACAGAAAGCCTGTTGAGAGCGCTTTTTCAAGCTGACGCGACATTAAACACTCAATTCTATAAAAAGCAACGAAAAATTTTTAAAAATTTTTGGACCAGCCTGCCGGAACAGATCGGGTCATGCGCAATTTAAAATCGGACAATCAGTTACGGCTGGAATAAATGCACCGCCACCCCCTGATTTCACTGTCTGCGCCTCTCCAGATGTCTTTGACCTGATCGAGGAGATCGGGTATCGTTTCCGGACCGGTCGTCCCGCCTGCTGGAAAGCGACTGGCCGGTGGAGAAGGGAATTTCAAGGCCACGGGTTTGTGACTCGTTTCAGGGAGGAAAACATGATCTGCCGCTGTCTGCTGTCGCTGCTGCTCTTGACCAGTCTGGTCGGCATCTTGCAGGCCGACCCGTTTCCCCTGGAAGCCGTCAAACCCCTGGTTCCTTCCCCTGACGAAACCCGGGCTATCATAATCCTGCGGGAGTGGAGCGAAGCCCATCAAAACTGCACCACGGTCCAGGGAAAATTTCTCCGCATCTGGTACGATGATGTATTCAAGGCCCAGAAACACGCAGCAGGCGAATTCAGCTACCTGGGGCCGCGACGCGGTTTCTGGAAGTTCGGATCTCCTGCCAAAAGACCAAAAGCAGAATGGCTTAAGCAGAGTGAGCGGGGAGAACCTTATAAGTATGAGTATGCTGAGCCTGAGGCCTGGTACTGGCTGACAGATCGATTGCTGCGGATCGATGAGGCTGAAAAAACAGTTGAGTTTTATAGACTTCCTCCTGGGATTGAAAAAACAACTCTGTTGGGTTTTGGCGATTTTTTCAAGACTGTCGATAGTCTCCTTCCATTGATGCCTGGAAACCCCAATCAGAAATATCTTGATCAGTTGACTCGGAATAGTTATTTCAAGGTTCTTAAAGAGAATCAGACTCATATCTGGATCGCGGGGAAACCAAAAAAACTTAGGCAGGTTGCGATGTATCAGGAGTTTAAACTCTACCTGGAAAAGTCGCCCTGGCGACTGAAGGCCATCCAGCTGATTCACCCCGGGGGCAATCAGTCGAGTGTCTATATTTTTTCGGAAGTCAATTTCGATCCACAGGAATGGGACGAACCCGACCTCATCGGCTACAAACGGCAGAATGATCTGCCGGAAGCACCGGTCGAATGGCCGGTCGAGGCCCGCTACCCCGAGACGACAGAACGGGGGCCAGTCGAAGTTCGGCGGCCTCAACAACCAGGCCTCGCCTGGTTTGACTTTCTCAATCCCACTTACACAATCGGATTTGCTCTCTGGGAACTGGTTCACTAAGATCGAGTGGTCCCAGCGTTCATCCGTTTGCCGGAGTTCCCCAACCATGCAGAGGTCCCCCGAAACTGAAAAGATTGAGAAGCATCTCGACGTCATCGGGATCCTGTTTATGGTGATGGCGGGCTTCAGTCTGCTCACGGTGTTGTTCCTTCCAATCCATTTTATGATGTTCGAGGCGTTCACGAATCATTTTCCGCGTCAGGTTAATGGGCCCGATCCCCGGAGAATGATTCAGGACATGCAACCGTTCATCTATATTGTCTATGCCATGATCGGCGTTGTCTCGCTGATCATCGGTGCTGTCATGCTGGCGACCGGCATCAACCTCCGCCGAAGAAGGCACTTCACCTTCTGCGTGATCGGTTCTGCTCTCATCTGTCCTTCCTTTCCCCTGGGCACTGCCCTGGGAGTCTGGTCATTGCTGACCCTGTACAATAAGCACACCAGGCCCTTGTTCGCAGAGCGAACGTCTTTGGATGATGCCGACTTCCTGGATTGAATGTGTGAGGAAACTCTCTGATGCCTGCGAACAAATCCAGCCAGCTCAATCTGGTCGGCACCCTGTTTCTGATTCTCGGGATTCTGTCGATCTTCAACCTCGTGTTTTTGAGTCGGATTGGTGAGCGGATGAACGAAAACTCCCTCGCAACAGCCGATATCCGAACGCCTGACGGGAAACCGTATGATGGCTTTAAACAACAACTCGAGATACAGCAAAGCCTGCTGCGGGGAATGCTGATCATCTCGATCAGTTTTACGGTGATCAGCCTCCTGACCGGCACGTTTATGTTGAAACGGTTCGGTCATCGATTCTGCCTCGTGGGGGCGATTGTGACGATGATTGTCTTTCCCCTGGGAACCATCTTCGGCGGCTGGGCCCTGTTCCTGCTCTGCAACCGGGAAATAAAACAGCTCTTCCAGGAACGGACAGAACTTCGGGATGCCGACTTTCTGGACTGAGAAATGCAGACAGGGGATCGGAATATGTCGACGCCAACGGCAAAAAGATACAAACAACTCAAAATGGTCGCCTGGCTGATCATTGTTCTGGGAGGAATTACACTGGTGGTCTTTCCACTCGTGGCCTCCCATCTGTCGGGATTTGATTTTGAGTCTGATGTCACATCTCCTCCTGATACACCGCGTGATCTTGCCAATCGGATTTCCGCAGAACATTTCACCAAAGTGGTCTTCTACTATCTCTTACGTCTGATGTATATCTGGGCCTGGTTTTATCCATTGTTTTGTCTCCTGGTAGGAACTTTGATCTTATACCGTCGGTTTTATACGCTCTCTGTGCTGGGGGCAGCGCTGGTTTGCCTGGGGGCCTTTCCCCTGGGCGCGGTAATCGGCGGCTGGGCGTTGTTCGTGCTCTGTAACCGGGACACAAAATTTCTTTTCCAGGAACAGTCTGAGCTTCGAGAGGCGGACTTCCTCGATTAAAATATTTCCGTTTCCGTGTCAGCCTGATCATTGACAGAACAGCGGCGCCGACAATAATTCCTCCAGCAGGGATCAGTCCGGAAACAGAGAGGAAGAGGTTCTTTTGAACGAACAAAAAGTCAAACGGCTGAAGAGGGCTGGAAAGCTGATGATCATCTGGGGCGTGCTGGCACTGACCCTGGTACTGGCGATCAATCCCATGTTTTCCGCCATGAATGAGGGGATGGAACAGATCATCGAGCACCCCCCTCAGCATCAAGAGGCTGCCAAAGCTTCGACCCGGTTCAAGTCCATCATGCAGACCACGGTCACCCTCGTGGAGTTCTGCTTCTGGGCCTATCCCGTGGTCTGCCTGTTGACCGGTGTCTGGATCCTGCAGGCCCGACATCTCACCTGGTGCGTCATCGGTGCAGCCCTGGTCTGTGTCATGGTCCCCGTGGGAACCATCCTGGGCATCTGGTCGCTGATCCTGCTCCGTGACGCCGAACTTCGGTCGCTGTTTGATCAGCAGGATTCCGAACTGAACTCCGGTGCTGCGTAGCAGGGGTTTACCTTTAATTTCATCTCTGTCGCTCTGATCGTACATAATTCAAAATCGCCTCTGTTCAAAAACACCTTTGGTGAAGATAATAGAACCGTAGGAAGTTACCCGGGTCGTTTTAGAAGGATGCATCATGGAGCCCCTGGATCTGAAGCAGTTTGAGTGGAAAATCGAAGTCCGTCAGTTGACGATGGACGACTTCGATGAGCTGGTGGAAATGGAAAAACAGTGTTTTCCGGGCATGCAGACCTGGGGACGCGAACACATCGAGAGCCAGCTCAAAATCTTCCCGGAAGGACAGCTCTGCGTCGAAATTGACGGACGGCTGGCGGCTTCCTCGTCGAGTCTGATTCTCGATTTCGACCCCGCCCTCGAATGGCACAACTGGAAAGCAGTCGCCGACGACGGCTTTATCCGCAATCATGATCCGAAAGGGGACACCCTCTACGGGATCGAGATCATGGTTCATCCCGAGTTCCGGGGTATGAAACTCTCCCGCCGACTCTACGATGCCCGCAAGGAACTCTGCCGCAGCAAAAATCTGGCCCGGATCATCATCGCCGGTCGGATCCCCGGCTATCACAACTATGCCAAAACTTTCTCCGCACGGGAGTACATCGACCGGGTCGTCGATAAAGCAATCTACGACCAGGTTCTCACCGCCCAGCTGGCCAACGGCTTCTCGGTGCAGGGGCTGATTCCCAATTACCTCCCCTCCGATACCGAATCCTGCGGCTACGCAACTTACCTGGAGTGGACCAACCTCGATTATCACCCTGGTGCCAAACGCAAATATCATAACACGGTGGAACAGATCCGGATTTGCGTGGTCCAGTACCAGATGCGTTCGGTGAAAAACTTCGATGAATTCTCCCAGCAATGCGAATTCTTTCTCGATACCGCCTCCGATTATAAATGCGACTTCATCCTCTTCCCGGAACTGTTTACCACGCAACTCCTCTCCTGCGTGGAACCGACCCGTCCCGGGCAGGCCGCCCGCCGACTCGCGGAATTCACGCCGCAGTACCTCGACTTCTTCACGGAGATGGCAGTCAAGTACAACGTCAACGTGATTGGCGGTTCCCAGTTCGTCGTCGAGCATGGAACGCTGTATAACACCTCGTATCTCTTTGGCAGAGACGGTTCGATCGGCAAGCAGTACAAAATTCATATCACCCCCAGCGAGCGGAAATGGTGGGGCGTGAGTCCGGGAGACCGCGTCGAGGTCTTCGATACCGATTGTGGCAGGATCGCGATCCAGATCTGCTACGACATCGAATTCCCGGAACTGACCCGCATCGCAGCCCAGAAGGGGGCACAGATCGTCTTCGTCCCGTTTAACACCGATACCCGCCATGGTTATCTCCGCGTCAGGCATTGTGCTCAGGCACGCTGTATTGAAAATCATCTGTATGTCGCCATTTCAGGTTGCACGGGCAACCTGCCTTTCGTGGAAAACGCGGATATTCATTACGCACAGTCCGGCATCTTTACCCCCGCCGATGTCGAATTCGCCCGCGATGCCGTCGCCGCAGAATGCAATCCGAATGTCGAAACCGTCATCATCCATGATCTCGACTTTGAACAGTTAAGAAGGCACCGCGAATCGGGCAGCGTACAAAACTGGCACGATCGCCGTACGGAACTCTATCGCGTGGTCTATCAGGAAGATGGTCGGTCATTTGAGGTCTAGCAGTCATCGGGAATTTTGCCTCTGAACTCGCGGAAACGGCTGGGATGTTTTAAAATTTCGGGAGCTCATTAAATCCTGTCCTCGAGAAGAAACCAGAATTCGCAATTGTCATGGAATACGAACGCAAAGTCTGCCTGCAACGGGAAAGTGTCATGCTGGATTCATATAGCGGAATCTCCAAAAAGGTAGGGATGCCCCCGGGATCGCTGATCCATGTGGGGGATTTTGACGAAGACGATACCCGGATCTCGGTCGTCGATTACTGTCATGGCGATCTCGAAGAACCGGTGGTCGAAACGGTCGAAGATCTGCTCAAGTTCCGGGAAAAAGATTCGATTACCTGGGTCTGCCTGGAAGGACTCAAGAATGTCGAGATCACCGAACAGATCGGCAAACTGTTTGATATTCACCCCCTGGTTCTGGAAGACATTCTCAACACGCACCAGCGGCCCAAGTTCGAAGAATATGACGATTACCTCTACATCGTTCTCAAAGGACTGACCGTCGCGGACGAGTCTGTCGATCCGGAAGATTTCGAGGTCCACTACGAACAGATCAGCATTCTGGTGCTCAACGATTTTGTATTTACCTTCAAGGAGCGGAAAGACGAACTGTTTCTGCCCCTGATTCAGCGGATTCGTAACAGCTCCGGCCGCATCCGTACGCTGGGGACCGACTACCTGACCTACGGCATTCTGGATACGATCGTCGATCAGAACTTCGTCCTGCTCGATACGATGGACGAGCGGGTCGACGCCATCGAAGAAGAACTGCTCGACGATCCCGATTCCGGAACTTTGGCCACCATTCAGCGACTCAAGCGGGAACTGATCGACATCCGGCGGGCCACTTCGCCCCAGCGCGAACTGGTCGCCGCCATCCTCCGCTCGGATCATCAGCTGTTCAGTGAGAAAGTCGATATCTATTTCCGCGACGTCTACGATCATGTGCTCCGCATCAACGAATCGGTCGACTCTTATCGCGATATGCTGGCCGGGCTGCTGGATATTTATGTCTCCAGCATCAGTAATAAAATGAATGAGGTGATGAAAATCCTGACGGTTTTCGCGTCGATCTTCATCCCGCTGACCTTCATCGCCGGCATCTATGGCATGAATTTCGAATACATGCCCGAGCTCAAATGGAAATGGGCCTATCCCACGCTCTGGCTCGCATTCGTAACAATCCCGGCCGTCCTGCTGATCTATTTCAAAAAGAAAAAATGGCTCTGACACGAAACTCCCTTCTGCGGTAGACGCGGACCCATGTGTTTGCCCGCCCGGTGATTCACAATACCCCTCACTCGTCCAGTGGATCTAGAACACCCTGCCCAGACCAGGGTGAGCCCAAATGTAATTCGGGCCGAGCAGAGCGAGCAGGAAACTGATAGGGAAACATTTCGAACGGTTCCACACTGACTCCGTTCCACCAAATCATTCTTTGCATCCCTGTGGCAATCTCCCACTGAACTTTCCCCACGCAAACCTGAACAGTCTGGACTTGATCCACTGATTCCGAATCGTATTTTTATGCAAATGTGCTTCGCGCGCGAGGCGGACGATGCGTGCATTGGAACACGACGAACAAGTGACTCAATAGCACCTGAATCGCCGTCGATTTTTCCCGTTTTTCACTGGAGCAAACAGAACCGGTTCCCGATGTCCCGTAAGATTTCAAATCATTTCGCAGCAAACTCAGAGCAAATGAATTGCTTCTCACAGATAATTCACAGCAGACTCCCGACAACTCAGAGCACAAAATTCTCTTGACCTCTGCGAGCCGTTCTGCAAGATCTGTGTCACTGTTGGCTTGCCCGGCACTGCTTGAATCAACCAGCCATAACAACAGGAAAACCGGATGCAGCCTGAACCGAGAATCACGCGTAGGGGCGACCCTGTGTGGTCGCCCGCACTTTCGACAGACTCTATTTGTAGATGTTCCGAAAGTTGTCACAGCTTCCCTCGTTTTCTTTTCAATTATGAATTTCACCAGGCGGGCTGGCACACAGGCCAGCCCCTACGAAAAAGGAGTTCCCATGACCACATCCACTCCTCGTAAATACCTCTCCAAAGACGAACAGACTGTCGTTGTCCGGCTGATCAAAAAAATGATCGGTCTGGGCAGGTACACCTCCGAAATTAAAACCGCGATCGCTGCCGAGTACGGTTTCAGCCGCCATTCCGTCACGCGCTACGTCAACCGCGCCCGACGCGAAATGCGGGAGTTCGTCGAACAGGATGTTGATCTGCACCGAGTCGAATCCTATTACTTTTATCGTTCTGTCTTCGATAATCCGGACTCGACCCAGCACGAACGCCTCCGCGCCCGCGAGCGGATCGACAAAATCATGGGCATCGAACTCCCCAACCAGTTCCACCAGAATAAGAAGTTCAACAAATCACTCGAAGAAATTCAGAACATGTCTAATGAAGAACTTGATCACCACTATGAGAAACTGATCAAACAGCACAGCTGAAACCAGGCGGACATCATACTGAAGGGCACCTGCCAGGCGAGCTGAAAATCAGACACCGCTGCTGATGATTCACCTGAGCGGAAAGGCGCCATCGTGTGTCACTGACGGCGCGGACTTAGACCAGACTCACGAACTGCAATCTGCGGGTAGGGGCGAACCTGTGTGTTCGCCCGCCTGGCGAGTCACAAATTCCCCTTACGCGTCCAATGGTTTCAGAGAAAAAACTCCCAAACCGGGGTGGGCCCGAATGCAATTCGGGCCGAGCGCAGCGAGCAAGAAACTGGCAGTGTTGACTGCATCATATAAAAACCTGTTTTGCGCACACGTCAACCAGGAGGTGAGACAAGAGAAAGCCCATTCGTGAGTCTCCCCTGTCAGCTCCTGTTGCCTGCGGCAATACCGGATTCCATCCGGTACCACCCATGGATTGACTTACGAACTGCTATTTGCGGGGAGGGGCGAATCCATGGTTCGCCCGCCTGGCGGGGTACGAACTTGCTTAGTCGTGACGCAGGGCGGCGATCGGATCGACGCGTGCTGCTCTCCGCGCGGGCAGGATCGTGGCCAGGGTGGTGACGAACATGCTGAAGACCAGCACGGCAGCCAGCAGCCACACCGGGAAATTGATGACGTGTTCCTGCGTGAAAGTTTTGTTGAACTGGTTCTCCAGAATCGAAATGGTCATCATTTCAATCGGTATCTTGATCACCAAACCGATCACCAGCGCACAGAGCCCCCCGATCAGCCCGAGCAGTGCTCCTTCGATCAGAAACAGCATCTGAATCTGCCCCTCGCGGGCGCCCAGCGCTTTCATGATGCCGATTTCCCGCGTGCGTTCGACAACGCTCATGACCATTGTATTGGCGATCCCCACCGCGGAGATGATTAACGCAAAAATCGCAACCAGGGAGACGATCAGTGTGACCTGGCGCACCTGTTCCTGAATGAATTCGACCATCGAGATCAGCGAATATTCACGCAGGCCCATTTCGCGAATCTGTTCCGAGACGGCTTTGAGGTTGGACTCATGATCGACCTGGACAGTCGCTTGATAAAAACCTTCCTTTTCAATGTGCGGAACCCGCAGCGCAAATTGCGTGGCTGTTTTAATGGGCAGCAGGAAATCGGCCATGCCGTTGGCGCTGTCGAGTCCCACATCCTCGTTCAACTCACTCTCGGTAGGGCAGCGATAAATCCCGGCCACAGTAAATTCCTGGGCAATAATGTGTTCGACCGAATCAACAGACCGGGACGGATCAGTGGGCTTTGGCTGAAACGCTTTCTTCAAGGCGGCACGTTCCTCTTCAGAAAAATTCAAATCACCGATCAGTTTTGGAATGCGATCCAGCGCGCTGTTTAAGGCCGTTAACTCTTCCTTGCTGAACTCAACATCGCCTCCACTGCGATGCGAGAGAGAGTACGCCACCCCTTCCGCTCCCTGGCGGTGTTCGATTCTGACTTTGGTACCGATCAACGCGCGCATCTGGGCGGGAGAGGTAAATCCCCATTTCCAAGCGACAAACTCGTTGAGTAGAATCACCGGTTCACTGTCAGATTCAAATACTTTGCCCACCAGAATGCGTTCAGGCAAGACTTCATCGTCGGCCGCGACCGACGCACCCATTCCCTGCATCTCCTGCTCTCCCTGGATCAGTGAAACGTAACTGGAGATTTGCGGGTGGACCGTTTCGACATGTGCGAACGCTTCGATCTCGTTAATCCGCTCACGCGTGAGCCCGATTCTCTTCGTACGATGTTCGAACTGCCAGTGGCGGATGAGCATTTGGCGAATCCGCGCCCGCATCGCCTCGTCTATGTCGCCCTCAATTTTCAGTTCCTCTTCCGGGATCTCTTCTTCGTCAATGCTCCAGTTCTGAGAGACGTGGATCTGACGTAATTGTTTGCTCATACTGAAGACCCGCATGACCGCCTCCTGAACGCCGCTCCGCGAGGCAAGCGCAAAGAGCAGCATCAGCGAACCGATCACGACTCCAATCAGCGAGAGAGCCGTACGGGTTTTCTGCCGACGTATGGCCAGGAGCGACATGGAGACGAGGTCATGGAATTTCATACGCTGACCGCTCCCGAATCGTGGTCCAGCCGGCCATCCAGCATATGCAGCACGCGTGTCGCAAAACGATAGGCCAGTTCTTCGTCGTGCGTGACCAGAATCGTCGCGGTCTCGGAATTTTCCGTGAATCGGCTGAGCGATTCCAGGATCTCCCCGGCGGTCGAGGAATCGAGGTTGCCCGTTGGTTCATCTGCCAGCAGCAGTTCCGGCCTGTTCATGAGAGCCCGCGCAATGGCGACCCGCTGCTGTTCGCCGCCCGAGAGTTCGCTGGGCCGGTGCCTCATCCGCTCGGCTAATCCGACCGCCGTTAACGCCTCCTGGGCCGCCGCCATGCGTTCCGCCTTTCCCCGGCGGTCAAACACCATCGGCAATTCCACATTCTGTAATGCCGTCCGCCAGGGGATGAGGTTAAAGGCCTGAAAGATCATTCCCACACGTTCCCGCCGATAGTCGGCCATCGCGGCCGGAGAAAGCTCAGACAGTATCGATCCTGCTACGCAAATCCGCCCGCCCGTCGGTCGATCCAGGCCGGCAATCATGTTCAACAATGTCGATTTGCCCGATCCCGATTTTCCCAGCAGGGCCACCCGTTCGCCACGACGCACAGTAAACGAAACGTTACTGACTGCGTTCACAGCGGCTTGTGTTTGACCGTATGCCTTCGAGACATCGGTAAGTTCGACAAGAATATCGCTGGCATCATGCGGCATAAGTATTCAAGGATTCAACTGGGATTGCTGGTAGATCTGTACTGGACCGAATCACTAGTGAATCAGATCTGGTTGAAATGACATTCGCTCATAAAACAGGACACTCCCTGGCTTCCCGTTTCGTCTGTTCTATTCAGGCCAGGAAGAATAATTATGTCCAAATCTGAACGCGTAGATACTATTTCCACTTATCCTACCGCAAGATCCGGGTATCGCAAACAATTTCAGGTGAGAATGATATGTAGCCTCGCCTACAGTGAAATTGCACCAGCTATAGCAGCAAGACCGGGGTAGGCCCGAATGTAATTCGGGCCGAGCGCAGCGAGCAGGAAACTTGTACAAGTAAGGGAATAATTCCTACAAAAACCAATGATAGTCTGGTTAGAGAAACATTTCGAAAAAAACATCTCTATATGATAGTTTAACCATCCTGAACTTCTACTAGAGTCCAACTTGATGATATTCTTGGATAGGGCTCGATGCTTTTGTTCGCAACAGAATATATGAAGTCATAATATGACAATTCGTATTTTTCCCACTGTTTCTTTCAACTTACCCATACCACAGCTACTATTTGAAATAGTTGGGCTTTCAGGAAATTGTTACTGTAACATCTCTTCTGTAAATTATCTGTGTGGCGGAGTGGTGCTTGTTATTTGAGCGTAGCGAAAATAACAAG